>CAZWQK010000162.1:0-4850 GCA_964635835.1 uncultured Pseudomonadales bacterium | reverse complement strand
ATCAGCGTCTTTGTCGTAATACACCTGCATGGTTTTTTCCCGTCAGTTGGTTTGAGTTAATCAGTTTAAAGCGTCGGCTTATACCGACAGTACGTAATCGCCGCGGCCGACGCCGGAAACCCCGGACCGAACCACTTCTAGGATAGTGGCATTGACGCCGCTGTCGTCGATGGCGCGGACAAACGCGTCCAGTTTACCGCTGGGGCCGACCAGCTGGATAGTATAGGTCTGGGCGGTGACATCGACGATCTGCCCCCGAAACACGTCCGCCGAACGCTTAATTTCCGCCCGGGACTGCCCTTCGGCGCGAACCTTGACAAGCAGCAGCTCGCGCTCCACATGGTCGCCCTCGCACAGGTCAACAACCTTGACCACTTCCACCAGCTTGTCCAGCTGCTTCATGATCTGGATGATCTTGTCCTGGTCCCCGCTGGTAGTCAGGGTCAGCCGGGACAGCGTTGGGTCTTCGGTGGGGGCTACGGTCAACGACTCAATGTTGTAGTTGCGCTGGGCGAACAGGCCCACGACCCGCGACAGCGCGCCGGCTTCGTTTTCTAACAGTACCGCTAAAATTCTTCTCATGACGTGGCTTCCGCTGACTTGCTCAGAATCATGTCATTCATGGCTCCGCCCTTGATGGCCATGGGATAGACGTGCTCGTGGGGGTCTACCCAGACGTCAACGAACACCAGCCGCTGCTTGTTCGCTGCGGAAAAGGCTTCATCCATGGCGGCATCCAGCTGGGTCGCATCGCTGACCTTGATGCCGACATGGCCAAACGCCTCCACCAGGGTTTTGAAGTCCGGGAGGGAGTCGCTGTAGGTGCTCTGGGAATGACGCCCGCCGTACTGCATGTCCTGCCACTGCTTGACCATGCCCAAGGCCTGGTTATTCAGGTTAATGATCTTGATGGGCAGGCCGTATTGCAGACAGGTGGACAGCTCCTGCATGTTCATCATGAACGAGCCTTCGCCGGTGACGCAGGCCACAACAGATTCCGGATTGCCCATTTGCACGCCCATGGCCGAGGGTAAGCCAAAGCCCATGGTGCCCAGGCCGCCAGAGTTGATCCAGCGACGCGGCTCGTCAAAGTGATAGTACTGGGCCGCGAACATTTGATGCTGGCCCACATCCGAGGTAATAAAGGCGTCGCCCTTGGTGGCCCGATACAGTGACTGAATGGCCAGCTGGGGCAAAATGTTTTGACCCTCTTTAGCCTGCAAATTGTGGTTCAGGCCGTGGGCACTGCGCCACTGCTCGATTTGCTGCCACCACTGTTCCAGTGCCTGCTGCTGCTTTTGCCGGGCGTCATCACCACGCTCTGCGTCCCGGCCCTGATAAGCCTCCCACAGTGCGTTCAGCACCCAGCCCGCATCGCCAATCAGGGTGATGTCTGAATGGATGATTTTGTCCACCGAGGCAGGGTCTACATCCAGATGGACGATGGTGGCCTTGGGCGAAAACTTGTCCGGGTTATTGGTGACCCGATCATCAAATCGCGCGCCAAGCGCGAAGATCAAATCCGCGTCGTGCATGGTCATGTTGGCTTCATAGGTGCCGTGCATGCCCAACATGCCCAGGCTCTGCGGGTCACTGCCAGGGTAGGCGCCCAAGCCCATGAGGGTGGAGGCAACCGGCACCTTGGCCGCTCTGACCAGCTCCCGCAGCGGGCCTTCGGCATCGGCCTGCACGACGCCGCCGCCCACATAGAACACCGGGCGTTTCGCCGCCATTAACGCGCCGACAGCCTGATTAACGGCGTTGCTGTCGCCCTCAAAGGCGGGCTTGTAGGAGCGCATGCTCACGCTTTTTGGGTACTCGTAGGCGTAGGTCGCGCTGGGGTCCGTGGTGTCTTTAGGCACGTCGATGACCACCGGGCCGGGACGGCCAGTGGTGGCTATGTGGAATGCTTTTTTCACCACGCCGGGGATTTCCGATGCATCGTGCACCATGAAGCTGTGCTTCACGACCGGGCGCGAGATACCCACCATGTCGGTTTCCTGAAACGCGTCGGTGCCAATGAGGTCGCTGGGCACCTGACCGGAAATAACGATCATGGGAATGCTATCCATATAGGCTGTGGCGATACCGGTGATTGCGTTGGTGGCACCAGGGCCTGAGGTCACCAGGACCACGCCCGGGTCACCGGTGGAGCGGGCATAGCCGTCGGCCATGTGGGTGGCCGCCTGTTCGTGGCGCACCAGGATATGCTCAATCTTTTGCTGACGAAAAATGGCGTCGTAGATGTGCAGGGCAGATCCACCGGGGTAACCGAATATGTATTCGACGCCCTCATCCTGTAATGCGCGGATCAGCATATCGCCGCCGGACAGCATTTCCGTCATGTGTCGTCCTCTGTCGTTGCCTGTGTCAATGATTCGTCTCGACCCTGCTTGCGGTCGGTCTTTCGGTTTTCAATTTGTCTTGCCGTCGTCGTGCTTGCGGTAGCGGCAGCATTGGGTGCCGTGAAACCTGTGCTCTTCGATCCGCCGTTTTTAGCCTGCCATCAATAGCCCACGGGTAGGTATCACCACCACCCTCGCAACCTTTCATCAGGATGCGCAAAAGCTCTCGTAAGCTATTGATTTTGAAATGGACTAAACGAGTTTGCCTTGGATACTGCAGGGATGCTGCAGGCCCGGCTTCGCGCAAGCGCGCTATTCTTGTGATTCAGCGCCAACATGTCAATGAACTTACCCATTTGCTTACCCTGGCTGCATCCACACAACTGAGGCCATGCGGCCGGTTCGCGCCTGAGCGCCCTGCTGGTGAGTGGCCTGTCGATGGGAATAAAAGCGCGGCTCGGCATAGGTGCACAGGCCGCTTTGAGCCACGGATACCACGCCGCAGGAACCAAGCTGGTACGCCGCCAGGTGCGTTAAATCCACCAGGCGTTTGGCCGGGTCTGTTGGATGCTCACCGATAGCGCTTGCGCTGACCCGGGACACCGGCTGCCACACCTCTGGGCCTACTTCGAAATACCGGGGGCCGATACAGGGCCCAATCCAGGCGCACAGCTGCGAGGGCGCGACAGGCATGGCCAGAACCAACTGCTGGATGACCCCGGCCAGCAAACCCCGCCAACCGCCATGGGCGGCACCAATACAGGGCCGACCAGGATCCTGTGAGGCCAGTAGAATCGGCACGCAGTCGGCGCTTTGGATGGCTAGCCCAATACCCGGCTGATCTGTCCAAAAGGCATCCGCTTGGGGTTCTTGCTCTTTCTCTTTATATTTTTCTTTCTCTGTGCCTGCTTGACCACCGGCATAGATACAGCGGCTGCCGTGCACTTGCTGCAGCCACTGCAGCTGCGGGGCGGGACCTGCGCCGATCTCCGCCAGCAGTTGTCCCAGGCGGCCTCGGGCACTGTTTACTTGCTGGGCAGACTCACCGCTATTGCGTCCTAAATTGAAGCCAGGATTTGCACCCAGGCTGGTGACCGCTGCCTCCGGATGGTGGCGAGTGGTCGTACCGGCAAACACGCCGGCCGGGGCTGCCCACCGGGCGGGACTCCAGGAGGGGTTATTGGGCATCGTCAGTCAGCACTTGCATCAGGTTCCCCAGGTCTGGGGGTATGGGCGCGGCAAAGTTCAGGTCATGGCCAGACAGGGGGTGAGCAAAGTCCAGCTTGAGCGCGTGCAGGGCCTGGCGCGGGAACTGCTGCAGCAGGCTCACGGTCTGCTCCGCTGCCCCGCGGGGCAAAATGCGCCGACATCCATACTTGGTGTCACCCACCAAGGGGTGGCCAATGCTCTGCATGTGGACCCGAATTTGATGGGTGCGGCCGGAGCCCAGCGTGACATCCACTGCGCTGTGGGCGCGATAGCGCGCGCGCACTCGAACCAGACTCAGGGCCTCTTTGCCGTCCGCACGGATCACCTGTCGGGTCCTGAGTTTGGGATCACGACCAATGGGGCGGTCAATGTCCTGACCGGACACCATGACGCCCTCGCATACGGCCACATAGCGGCGCTTCACCTGGCGCTGGGCAATGGCTTCCACCAGGCGCTTGTGCGCACCGGGGCTGGCGGCCACCACCATGATGCCGCTGGTCTCCTTGTCCAGCCGATGCACAACGCCGGCCCGAGGCAACGCCTGCAGCTGAGGCCGATGATGCAGCAGGCCGTTTACCAACGTGCCGTCGGCATTGCCTGCGCCGGGGTGCACTACCAAGCCTGGGGGTTTGTTGAGCACCAGCAGGTCGTCATCTTCGTAAATGATGTCCAGATCCATGGCTTCGGCGCTTTGCCAATCTTCTCGCGCCTGGCGCTGCCCCAGCAGCTGCAGCCGCTCGCCGCCAAACACCTTGTACTTGGGTTTCACCACCTCACCGTCCAACGTCAGCGCACCCTCGCCCAGCCAACGTGTCAGCTCGGCCCGAGAAAACTCGGTGAGCAGTTGGGCAGCGACTTTGTCGACGCGCTCACCCCCTAGCTCTGGAGGAATGAGCACCTGATATTCGAGTTTCTGGAAGTTTTCGTCGGTCATAACGGTTGCAACCCTACCGAATTTGGTAAGAATAGCGACTGTCGTCAGAGGACGCCTCAATTTGGGGCAACGGCGGCCCACATTCGACACGGGCAAACCGTCACCGCCCACTGCAAACAAAAGATAAAGAGGCTTCACCTTGCTCGATTTTACCCAGCCGTTGTGGCACACGCGCCGTTCAGGTCTCTTTGCCGCCGTACTGGCGGCGCTAATACTCAGCGGCTGCAGCAGCATTCCCTTTTTCGGCTCCAGCGGGGGTGGGGAGGATGTGACAAGCGATGAGGAAATAGCAGAAATTGGTGCCACCGAAGCGGGTTTATCGCTCCGCCCAGCGCGCCCTGCGCAGCTCCAACTACGCTGCG
>CAZWQK010000161.1:0-4856 GCA_964635835.1 uncultured Pseudomonadales bacterium | reverse complement strand
AAAACCGACGTAACGGCCATTATCGGCTGCGCGGTAATGACCGGGGCCGGTGCCGTCATCAATACTGCCAACGTGCAGCCCAACGAAAGCGTTGCCATCTTCGGCGTCGGCGGCGTGGGTCTGTCCGCGGTAGTTGGAGCGCGCATGGCCGGGGCAAATCCCATCATCGCCGTGGATCTGGATGACGAAAAACTGGCCTTTGCTAAATCCTTCGGGGCAACCCATGTTGTAAATGCCAGCCAAGAAGACCCAATCGCCGCCGTTCACGCGCTTACGGTCCGCGACACCGGCTTTACCTTTGCCGGCGCACCGGTGTCCGGCGTGGACTACGCTTTTGACTGTATTGGCATTCAGCAAACCATGGCGCAAATCGTCGCCGCCTGCCGCAGCGGTCACTTTGGCGCCCAGACCGGAGGCAAGGCAGTGTTGGTTGGGGTGCCCACGACCCTAGCCGAATTCAACGCCGTGGACCTGTTGGTGAACGAAAAACAATTCGTGGGCAGCATCGGCGGCTCCTGCGTCCCGGACCGGGATTTTCCACGTTTCCTGCAATGGGAAGACGATGGCGATCTGGCCTTGGACCATATGGTCACCGAGCGCTTTAGCATCGACCAAATCAACGAGGCCACCGACGCCTTGGCAGCAGGAAAGATAGCCGGCCGAGCGATTCTGGAGTTCTAACGCTGCACTGTGGACCAGGGTTGATGTAACCCGTCAGGCTTGGAATTGCGAGGGAGCGCGCAGATTCCTGACTTAGCCAATCTCGCAGCTGTTGTTTCGGCCCATGCCTGGCAATACTGTGGCAGTCTGAAACATCAGGGCGCTCAACTCATGAAACGACTCCTGCTTCATCTCACGCTATCTCTGGCATTGCTGCCGAGCAGCTCCAGCACACTAGCCCAAGACCTACTGATTACCGGCACCATTTACACGGCAGAGGCCGCTCAGCCAAAAGTGGAAGCTGTGGTAATAACCAACGGACGATTTGCCTTCGCAGGCGAATCAGCCCAAGCCAAAGACCTGGTGGCTGAGGATCACAAGCATATCGAGCTAGGCTCTCGCGTTGCCTACCCTGGCCTTATCGAGGCCCACGGCCATCTGGCAAGTCTGGGACAAACACTTAGCAGTCTCGACCTTACAGGGGCTAAATCCTACGAAGCTATTGTCGCTCAGGTCGCTTTGGCAGCCGCCAGTACGCCAAAAGGCCAGTTGATTCAGGGCAGAGGCTGGCACCAAAGTAAATGGGAGAGCGCCCCTACCCGACTTGTGGATGGTTTCCCTACCCATCAGTCCCTATCCGCGGTGAGTCCGGATAATCCGGTAGTTTTAGGTCACGCTAACGGCCATTCAGCCCTCATCAATCAAGCTGCGATGCAGGCATTAGGCATCACCTATTCCACCCTCTCGCCAGAGGGCGGTGTCATCGTCAGAGACAAACTTGGCAATCCGACTGGCGTCCTCCACGAGCACGCCATTGCGCTGACGAAGCCGCTAACTGCGCTGACCCAAGTCTCCGCAGAAGCGGCCATTCGAAGAGCCCAAGAACACGCCATGCGCTGGGGTATTACCAATTTTCACGATGCCGGTGCCGGTCACGCGGAAATCCAGGCCCAACGATCTTTGGATGCTCAGGGCGATCTAACCCTCCGCGTTTACAGCATGATCAGCGCCAGGGATCCCAAATTAGTCGACTATTGGCTGGCGAGGCCGCCGATCGTCGCCACCGGCGACCAGCGGCTTACCATTCGCTCATTCAAAGCCGTCATGGATGGCGCACTGGGATCTCGCACGGCTTGGTTGCACCAACCCTACTCCGACGATACAAAAAAGATCGGTGTCCAGACCTTTGATGCTGAGGAGCTCCTTAATCTGTTTGTGAATTCCAGCAACTATGGTTGGCAAATCAATACCCATGCCATTGGCGATAAAGCCAATTCCGTGGTGCTAGACGCCATCGAAGCCGCCCAGCTGGAAAATCGCGATCATCGTTTTCGAATTGAACATTCCCAACACCTGATCAGATCAGACATCCAGCGCTTTGCCAGGCTTGGCGCCATCGCTTCGGTTCAAACCATCCACTTGAGTTCCGATCGGCCCTGGGCCATCGAGCGACTTGGCCTGGAGCGAATTGAATCCGGGGCCTATATCTGGCGAGACCTATTGAACGCCGGTGTGGCCCTAGCCAACGGCACCGATGTGCCGGTGGAGCCCATCAACCCTATCGCCAATTTTTACGCTGCCGTTACCCGTAAAACCCTCGCTGGACAGCCCGGTGCAGGTTTTCAGCCTGCCCAGCGCCTGAGCCGAGAGGAAGCTCTGGCGTCCATGACGCTTTGGAATGCTTACGCTGGTTTCCAAGAACAGGAGCTGGGATCGATCAAGCCGGGTAAGCGTGCAGATCTAACGATTTTGACACAGGATCTAATGACTACCCCTGAGACGGAGATTCTAAATACAGAAGTGGCGATGACCGTGATAGCCGGGCAGATCGTTTTTCAATCGCCTTCCCCGTGAGATCAAAAAAACCCGCCAAGGCGGGTTCTTTTCGGTCACTGCATTTACTTAAAGTCCGTAGCGCACCTGCAGATACCAACTGCCACCGTTGAAGCCGTAGGGACTGTCTCGGGGATAACGCTGGCCTACCGCCCCGGCGCCAGGGTTTTCCGTCGGATAGTTGTCGAACAGATTATCCACACCAACAACCATTTCGAGATTCTCGTTAAAGTCATAGGACACCTGAACGTCGACGAGACTTCGGGAACCTAGGTTGTACTCGTTAACCGTTGATCGCCATGGACCGTAGTGATTTAGGCGCACTAGGGTGCGAAAGGCTCCCTGAACATGACTCCAGGAAATGTTGCCTTTGACGTTGGGTAACAAGTCCTCTAACGCCTCTACACGACTTTGGCTGATCGGGTTAATCGTCCCGCGGTCATCCACCTTAGTTTTATTGTAGTTTAGGGCTAGCGTGATCTTGGATTCGCCGTTCCACAGAGGGAAGTCGGTGCTACCAACAATGTCGACACCTCGGGTAGTGGTATCGAAGCTGTTGGTGAAAAAGCGAAACTCCTGAAGGTCTTCCAAACCAACAAACGACCCACGATTGATGGTGCCGGCATTTCCCAGGGCGGTTAGGGCTGCACTAACGGTCCTGTGGTCAGTTCCACCGCCAGCGAAGTTCAAAGCAGCCAAGAAGTCGACATTGGCGCCCAAGGCAATCCGGTCCGTCACCTCAATTTCGTAGTAATCCACAGTCCACTTGGAGTTTTCAAATTCCATCCCGAAGCCAAAGGAGAAGTTTTTTGCTTCCTCTGGTCCCAGGGTCGGACGGCCGTTGCCCTGACTCTCAATGTAATCAGCGGCCAGCTGCCCTGCGGGGGATACTAAAGGCAACGTGCCCTGATCAATCAATGCGCCATCAACAATCTGCGTGGTGACATTGGTGATGTTTGCTTGACCCGCAGTTGGTGCGTGGAAGCCTGTAGAAATTGCGGCACGAAAACGCAGCCAATCGCTCAGTCGCGCAAGGCCAGCCAGTTTGTAATCCGTTGCATCTCCAAAGTTGCTGTAGTCTTCGTTGCGAACCGCCGCCTGCACCGTAACCGTTTCAGTTACATCCGCCTCCAGGTCTATATAAAAAGCTGTGCTGTCCTGGGACGCCGAGGTGCTCTCGGGGAAACCACCAAAGCCGTTTGAGCTAGACGAAAACCCCTGGGCGGTTAGAGGGCCGAGGGCAAAGGAGGCCGCATCACCTGCGTAGAGATCAAAATCCTCTTCGCGGTATTCCGCACCGAAGGCAACGTTCAGGTCTGAAGCCAGACCAACATCTAAGGTGTAAACGAAATTTGCGTTGTACAGGGTTTCCGTTTGTTCTTGACCGCCGGGCACAAAGTCACGGGGGGTATCGGGCCCTAGTGACGCGTTAATGGTATTGCGGATGTAGAAATCCGTTCGGTTGGAGCCCTGCTGGGCGCTGACGTCATAGGTCAGGCCGTTGCCAACGTTTAGTTCGCCGCGGACGCCGAGGGTTAAGGCCTGGTCCTCATTATCACCACCAAACCTGGGTACAAAGCCGGCGGGAATGGTCTCAATGAAGGAGAAGCAGTTTGCGCTGGCCGTTACCTGGCTCTGCAGATCCGGGTCTGGAGTCACACCTCCGGCACCCCCTAGGGGAATACCATCTATACAGCTGGTACCACCATCCAAATCACCCACGAGAATCGATGGAACGCCACCAGTAGCGCCCTCCGCTAGCTCTAGACCGGTTGCGGGATCAACGGTCGGGCCTCGGTATACACCGCCTCGCTGGCCGGTGGAGCCTCCGGTGAGGTTGTTGGCGCTGCCCACCACGTTACGGTAGAAGAACCCACCGGTCACCGATCGCTCGGCGTAATTGCCGAAAGCATACAGCTCGGCGCTTTCATTAATTTCTATGGCGGAGTTAAAGAAAAACTTAACGTCGTCTTCAACGTCTGGCTGGCCCCAATACTGAGGAACTTTGTTTGTATAGCTATTGATCCCTTTGAAGTCCGCTACCGGGGTATAGCCGTTGGCTATGGCGTAGGCAACGTCGCTGCGGGGACCGGCGCGCACGGTACCGTCGGCTTCGCGGATTTCAGCAGTCATGTTCACAAAGCCAGTATCACCAATAGGCAATCCAAGGTTCGCCGCCACGCTGTAAGTGTCGCCGTCTCCTTCATAGGTAGACCCGTACCGAGTAACCAGTTCAAAGCCTTGCGCATCGTCGCGGAGCAGGAGATTTAACACACCGGCGATGGCGTCAGAACCGTATTGGGACGAGGCACCATCACGAAGCACTTCAACCTGTCTTAGTGCCAATGAAGGTATGGATGCCA
>CAZWQK010000160.1:0-4871 GCA_964635835.1 uncultured Pseudomonadales bacterium | reverse complement strand
AAGCGCTACGACTCGGAGGCCTTTGTCGGCTATCTCGCGAGCCTGTGTGAGAGTTTCCCAATCGTGTCCGTGGAAGACGGCATGGATGAATCGGATTGGGACGGCTGGAAAGCATTGACAGACCGTATTGGCAGCAACGTACAGCTGGTGGGCGATGACCTGTTCGTCACCAACACCCGGATATTGCAGCAGGGCATTGACCGCGGCGTAGGTAATTCAATCCTGATCAAGTTCAACCAGATCGGCACCCTGACGGAAACCCTTCAGGCCATTAACATGGCCAAGCAAGCAGGCTACACCAACGTGATTTCCCATCGCTCTGGGGAGACCGAGGATACCACCATCGCCGACCTGGCCGTGGGTACCGGTGCTGGTCAGATCAAAACCGGCTCTTTATGCCGGTCCGACCGGGTGGCGAAGTACAATCAACTGCTGCGCATTGAAGCCCAGCTAGGCGACCGAGCCTACTACCCAGGACGTAGGGCGATCTTCGCCCAAGGCTAGCGTATGACCACGGGTGCGCCTAGGCTTCAAAAGACGCTTTCGGCCAGAGCCTGGCCCTGGACGGGTAAACACCGATGAAAATTATGCTGGCTCTGCTGACATTGGTTTTGCTGGCTCTGCAGCAGCAAATTTGGTTTGGCGACTCGGGGTATTTTGAGCGTAAGGCGCTAGCCGAGCGTCAGGCCGAACAGCAAGCGCGCACGGACATGCTGACCCAGCGTAACGCGAAAATGACCGCTGAGATTTTGGCGCTAAAGAACGATGCCGAGGCGTTCGAGTCGCGGGCGCGCAGCGAACTGGGGATGGTGAAGAAAGGCGAGGTTTTTTACCTCGTGCCCGAGGACGAGGGCTAAGGTGCCGTCCCAAGCCTTTGCGATAGCCAATCCGACCGGGGTTTCGCGGCCCAGCGCACGAATCAAGACCCTGCCGGAAGACTGGCAGGTGACCGAAGTTTATGACCCGATCTTTCGTGAAGCCGGCGAACACACCTACCTGTATGTGGAAAAGCGGTGCTTGAGCACGGTTCCCGTGGCCCAGTGGTTATCCCAGCAGTTTGAGGTTCCATTGGTAGACGTGGGGTACGCCGGGATGAAAGATAAGCATGCGGTTACCCGGCAGTGGTTTAGCGTGCGCCAGCCCGGTAACGTCCAGCAAGCCCAGTCTTCTGACTCTGTCCTGAATCCTGTCCCAAATCCTGTCCCGGACCCCAAAGCGGACCTCAAACTTGATGAGGGCGAGACGCAAATCAGGGTTCTGTCAGCTCACCAACACCATCGTAAGCTGCGGCGGGGCGAGCATCAGGGCAATGCTTTCACCGTGGTGCTGAGAGAGCTTACCGAGACCGTTGATCACCAGGCCTTAATTGCTGGTATTGAGGCAGGGTTTCCCAACTACTTTGGACCCCAGCGTTTTGGTCGGCACAATTTAGCCGATGCGCTGGACTGGCTGCTGCACCGGCGTCGTCGCAAGATATCGCGGCGGACTCGGGGGTGGCACCTGTCGGTGCTGCGAAGCTGGATTTTCAATCAGCTGCTGGCGGACCGGGTCGTCGACGGTACCTGGCAAAAGCTGCTGGAGGGTGACGTTGCGGTATCCGGCCATGGCCAGGCACTAGCTCTAGGGCCTTTGTGGGGCAGGGGGCGGGAGGTGCTAGCCGGCCCGGCTTTAAGCCGACAACAGCAAACGCTGGCGGCCCCGTTATCGGTAGCTGAGGCCGCAGCGGTGTGGCGGTGTGGGCAAACGACAGCGCCGGACTCCGCTGCAACCATAACCCTAGGTGAGGTCTGTGAGGCCCTGGAGTATGCTGGGGTCGATCGTGGTCAACGGCCCCTATGGGTAGCGCCTTGGGATGTACAGTGTCAAAGCTCTGGTTCAACGCTAACCCTGTCCTTTTGTTTGCCGGTGGGTGCCTACGCTACGGTGATGCTGGCTAATCACTTTGAATTGCTGGACGTGAGCGTGGAACACAGTTTATGAGCGAGTTCGACCTTCAGGGCATTGGTATGACCTCCCAGCGGACCCGCGATCGTATGGTGGCGAGACTTCGCGAGCAGGGTATTGAAGACGAGGCCGTACTGGGTTTGATGGGCTCGGTGCCGCGACACATTTTCATCGACGAGGCCTGGAGCCACCGGGCCTACGAGGATTCGTCACTGCCCATTGGTCACGGACAAACCATATCGCAACCGTTTATTGTGGCGCTGATGAGCCAGCTCTTGAATGTTACTCCCCGCCAACGCGTATTGGAGGTTGGCACCGGATCCGGCTACCAGACCGCGGTGTTGGCCTCACTGTGCCAGCGTCTTTATAGCGTTGAGCGTATTAAGGCTCTTGTGCCGCGAGCGAAAAAACGTCTTGAGGCGATGAAGCTGCGCAACGTGGCCTTACGTTACGGTGATGGTTATGCGGGGTGGGTGGAAAAAGGGCCTTTTGACGGTATTTTGGTGACCGCGGCGCCACCGCAAATTCCCGCGGCCCTGCAGGATCAGCTAGCCTTAGGCGGCCGCCTTATTGTTCCTGTTGGAACTGACCAATCCCAGTCCTTGAAAGTCATTGACCGTACCGACGCGGGTTTCACGGAGACTATCCTGGAGCAAGTGCACTTTGTTCCCCTGGTTGCCGGTACGGAGAAGGGCTAGGGTTTGGCAGCCATGATGTTGACAGTGGTCGCAACAGCCAGCGAGGTATCTGATGTCAGCCCATGACCCGCGCCTTGAGGTGACGGATAGCGTGCCCGGCGTTTTTTTTCGTGGCGTGCTCATGGGTTTGGCGGAGTTGGTGCCCGGCGTCTCCGGGGGCACGATGGCTTTTATCAGCGGCATCTATTATCGATTAGTGGCGGCCTTGGCAGCCTTTGGGCCAGGGTCCATGCCGCTGTTGCTGCGCCCCCAGGAATTCTGGCGACACCACCAGCTGGGGTTCTTGCTTACCCTTGCCGCTGGCATGTTGCTCGGGGTTGGCGGATTCGCACGGATTATTGGTTACCTGATGCAGCAGGCACCGCCGGTTTTGTGGGCTTTCTTTGCCGGTGTTATCGCCATATCCGTGTGCCAAATCGGTGCAGCGCGCCGTCCACCAAATCTGCTTGTGTTTGGTTCCCTGGGCGTAATGCTGGGTCTGGGTTTCCTGTCTTTGCCGGAGCAGAATCTTTCCGGCTCTTCCCTGGCGCTGTTTTTTGCTGGCATGGTGGCGGTGTGCGCCTGGATTCTGCCGGGTATATCCGGCAGTTTCGTGTTGCTGCTGCTCGGGCTGTACGCGGACGTGATTACGGCGGTGAATGGCTTCGACGCGGCTTTCCTGTTAGTGCTTGGTGCCGGCTGCGCTAGCGGCTTGCTGCTTTTTACCCGGGGCCTGAGTTGGCTTTTGGCCAATTACGAAGACCCGCTGTTGGCACTGCTCACTGGATTTATGGCCACAGCCCTGGTGACACTTTGGCCATGGCAGCAGCCCGGCGAGGACTCTGTTGGCGGACTGGGAAATCTGTTTGACGGTTTGCTGTGGCCGCCTCAGTACGCGTCGGTGGTGGGGCCGGATTTCTTTTGGATAGCCGTGGGTTCGGCGGTCATGGGGGGCGTGGGCGTATGGCTCCTGTCCAAACTCAGTTCACGGTAGCAACACCGCCCGGCGGCGGGTTGTGCAGCTTGGGTCGCATGTTGGTTGGCGCCTTGATCCTGGTCGGGATCGCAACAGTCGGGGGGTGTGCCGCGACTGGAACTCCCGTAGTCACGGATCGTTCAGTGACTAAGACGCAGGGCGGTGTGTATGTGGTCAGGAAGGGCGACACCCTGTATTCCATCGCCTGGCGCTTTGACCTGGATTACCAGCGACTGGCGGCAGCGAATCGGTTAGGCCCACCTTATACGATCTTTCCCGGCCAGCGTCTGCAGCTGCGCGAGCAAGCGCCGCCAAAACCCCGCGCCAAGTCCGTAAGCAAAACACCGACTATCGCTGGCACTCAGCAGCGCACCCCCACCAAGCCCTCAACGCAAAAAAACCGGCCGCAAAGTCGCAGTCAAGAAGCAAAGCGCAAACCTTCGACTACAGCCCGGGCTGCAACCAAAGCACCGGTTTCTCTATCCAAGTCATCGCCTCAGCCTCAGGATACAACCTGGCATAAACCGCTGCCGCAAAAGCCCAGCGCATTGTTTGGCAGCAACAACAAGGGCTTGGACTATGCCATCGCGGCTCGGGCCGACGTGCGAGCCGCCCGCAGTGGCAAAGTCGTCTACGCGGGCAACGGTATTGCTGGCTTTGAACGGTTGATCATTGTTCAGCACTCCAGCGAGCTGCTGAGCGCCTACAGTTTCAATGGCAAGATGTTGGTAGTTGAGCAGCAGCGGGTGCGGGGTGGTGTGGCAATTGCACAGATTCTGCCGCGGCCTGGCGTAGGTCAGATCCTACACTTTGAATTGCGGCGCAACGGTAAACCCATTAACCCGCAAAGTGTGATCCCCTAGATTAGCGCTCCAGCAGGGCGATTTTGCCTGGTTTACCGTCCCATTCTTCGGCGTCTTCCGGCGGCGGTTTAATCTCCGTGATGTTGGGCCAAATCTCCGCCAACTCGGCATTGAGTTCGATAAAGGCCACCTGATCTTCGGGCACTTCGTCGTCGGCAAAAATGGCGTCAACCGGGCACTCGGGTTCGCACAAAGCGCAATCAATGCATTCGTCAGGGTGAATCACCAGCATGTTGGGCCCTTCGTAAAAGCAGTCCACAGGGCAGACCTCGACACAGTCCGTGTGTTTGCACTTGATGCAGTTCTCGCCAACGATGAAGGTCATCTAAACTCCTTGGGGCCTGGGCTGAATGGCGCGGTATTCTAACGGATGCTTTGCCACTGTCTAGGGAGGTACCGCTGTTAGTGCTT
>CAZWQK010000159.1:0-4956 GCA_964635835.1 uncultured Pseudomonadales bacterium | reverse complement strand
GCCCTTGGGGCTATCGGGCTGGCCAAACACGCCTACGGCGGTCTTGGTCAAAACATCTTCAATCCAGCCATGGCGGGCTACGCCATCATCTTGCTGAGCTTTCCCTTGGCGCTGGCGTCCTGGCCAGGAGCAATCGATGGCTTGACCGGCGCCACCTTGCTGAGCGAGTTCCGCTACCGTGGCAACATTACCGCCAATGAATTTTTCACCAGCGTACCGGACGCTGCCACTAGTGCGCTGTCGGCGGGCTTGTTTGCCCTGGGCGGCATCTGGCTGATTTATCAGCGCATCATGCACTGGCGCATCCCGGTCACAGTGCTGCTCACCGTTGGCTTGCTGGCGCTGATTTTTCACGACGGCGGCAGTTCCGCCAGCCTGGGCTCGCCCTGGTTTCATTGGACCACCGGCGGCACCATGGCGGCGGCGTTTTTTGTTGCCACCGATCCGGTTACCCACCCCGCTCGCCCCCAGCATCAGGTGCTGTATGCCATGCTCATTGGCAGCCTGCTGTTTTTAATTCGCACTCAGGGCAACTTACCCGACGGCATCGCCTTTGCCGTATTGTTGGCCAACTGCACAACCCCGCTGTTCAACCGCCTGCACCGCCAGCAGCTGGCCGAGGAGACCCAACATGCCTAATGGTCTGAGTAGTTTCCTGGCCCTACTGGTGATCGGCGGACTTTGCGGTCTGGCGTTAACGCAAACCCACCGGCTAACTGAAAAACCCATTGAGGAAAACCGCATCCGCCAGGCCCAAGCGCTGCTGTCCGAGCTGCTGGAGCGTCCCGCGCCAACAGATTTAATCTGGGCCAGCGGCGTCAGCGGCGGCTGCGGTGACTGGCACTTTGTGCGCGGTGGGATCAACGGCTATGCGGGTCCCATTAGTTATTTAGCCCTGCTTAAACAAGACACCCTGCGGCTGCGGATTACCCATCATCAGGAAACCCCGGGCATTGCTGACTTTCTCAATCACGCCCAGGATCCTTACCTGCCCGACCTCGACGACACCCCGACGGCAGACTGGGCCAGGCTGGACAACATCAGCGGCGCCACGATTACTCATCAAGCTCTGCGCCGTATGGCGGGCCAGGCTCAGGGGCTGGTAAACCAGCATCGACAGCGCAACTCCTGTGAGGCAACCAGTGCAGAATAACGACTTCCGCCGCGCTGCCATCGAAAACAATCCCGCGTGGATCCAGCTGCTGGGACTGTGCCCACTGCTGGCGGTGAGCAATAGCGTAGTCAACGCCACCGGCTTAGCGCTGGCCAGTGCCTTTGTGGTTATCGGTTCGAACACTTCCATATCCTTGCTGCGGCGTATCATCCCCGACGCGGCTCGCCTGCCCTGCTTTGTTCTTATTATTGCCACCTTTACCACCTTGACGGTGATGGCGCTGGAGGCTTACGCATTTGATTTGTACAGCCGCATCGCACTGTTCGTGCAAATCATTGTCACCAACTGCATGATTCTCGGCCGAGCCGAAGTGTTTGCCTCGCGACAAACCGTGGGGCGGGCGCTGGCCGACGCCTTGGGCACCGCGGCGGGATTTGCCCTGGCGCTACTGACTCTGGGCGCGGTGCGGGAAGTCTTGGGCCAGGGCACACTGATGGCCGACATGGACGTGCTGTTTGGTCCGGCTGCCGCATCGTTAGAGATCACCCTCTTCGCTCCGCCCCTGGCCCTGGCATTGTTGCCGCCAGGCGCGTTTATCATTGCCGGCCTGATGTTTGCGCTGGTTCAAAGCAGAATAAGCAAAGGCGTACCCGAACAAGCCAGTACGCACCGAGGCGACACCGCACAACCCGAAATTCACCCCCGAACCCAAACCCAAGACAAAAACCCATGAACACCGACAAACGCCAGCAAATTTTCGCCCGGCTGCGAGACGCCAACCCGCACCCAACCACAGAACTGAATTACAGCTCGCCCTTTGAACTGCTCATTGCGGTGCTGCTGTCAGCCCAAGCCACTGACGTTGGCGTGAACAAAGCCACTGGCCCGCTGTTTGCCGCCGCCAATACGCCCCAGGCCATATACGATTTGGGGGTGGACGGGCTGAAGGAATACATCAAAACCATTGGCCTGTTTAACACCAAAGCCGAGAACGCCATTAAGACCTGCAGGATATTGGTAGAACAATACGATGGACAGGTGCCCGAAGATCGCGAGGCTTTAGAGGCCCTGCCCGGCGTGGGCCGCAAAACCGCTAACGTGGTACTAAATACCGCCTTCGGCCACCCCACCATCGCCGTCGACACCCATATCTATCGGGTATCCAACCGAACCAAAATCGCGGTGGGCAAAACGGTCCGGCAGGTGGAAGACAAGCTGCTGAGAGTGGTGCCGGAGGAGTTCAAGGTGGACGTGCACCACTGGTTGATTTTGCACGGACGCTACGTGTGTATCGCCCGTAAACCCCGGTGCGGCAGCTGCACCATTGAGGACCTTTGCGAGTTCAAGGATAAGACCGACGAATAGCCCGGCAGCGGGCGCGAGTAGATCGAGATTCTTAGATATCAACTAGCGCCACATCGGGCAGGGGCTCACCCAGAAAGGTCGCGCCAACCCGCTGGAAACGCTGCACGCCGTCCGTGGCCAAAAAAACCGGTTTGCCGCCTCCTTGAGTCAGCAAACCATCCGCGGCCAACCCATGGGCGACCGCCAAGGCGGCGGTTTGGGCGGAGTCGATGATGTGCACTCCATCGCCCAACAATCGACCTAAGGACTGGCGAAAAATTGGGAAATGGGTGCAGCCCAATAACACTGTAGAGGGTAAAAGCGGGGCCTTGGGGGACTTCACCAAACCGCTAACGCCGTCGGCCAATATAGCGTCGGACAGAGCAGAGGCTTGCTCCCCTTGCTCGGCCAAGGTAACCCAAAGCGGACACGGGCGGCCCAGCACCCGGAGCGTCGGCTGATGCCGCAAAAGTGCGCGCTGATAGGCACCGCCAGCAATGGTGCTTTCTGTGGCCAGCACGGCAACGCCGCTGGCGTCAGCAACCCGACCGGCCGCCGCAGCCCCGGGCTCCACCACGCCAAACACCGGCAGCGGATAAAATTCGTTAGCAAGGGTCTCCAGTGCGGTAGCCGATGCCGTGTTGCAGGCCACCACCAAAGCCTTGATGCCACGCCGCACTAAGGCCCCGGCAGCTTGGCGGGCGTAGCGAACCACGGTATCGGCAGATTTGGTGCCGTAGGGCAGACGAGCAGTGTCGCCTAGGTAGAGAAAGTCTTCTTCGGGCAGGCGCTGACGCAGGGCCGCCAACACCGTCAGGCCGCCCATACCGGAATCGAAAACGCCGATGGGCAGGCTAGGATTATTCACAGCCCGGCCGGTGCCGCGAAAATTTCAGGCTACGAATAGTCGCGGCCACGCTTAGCGCCCAAACGCAATCGCAGGGCATTAAGTTTAATGAAGCCCGCCGCATCTTTTTGATCGTAGGCACCCTGATCGTCCTCAAAAGTTACCACGTCGGCATCGTACAGGCTGTCGCTGGAGCTGCGCCCAACCACCGTGACGGAACCTTTATACAGCTTCAGTACTACCGAGCCGTTCACCGGCCGCTGGGATTCATCAATTAGTGCCTGCAAAGCTTTGCGCTCCGGCGCCCACCAATAGCCGTTGTAGATCATCTGGGCGTAGCGAGGCATTAGCTCGTCCTTCAGGTGCCCAACTTCGCGATCCAGGGTCAACGACTCCATAGCCCGGTGACCCTTCAGCAAAATGGTGCCGCCGGGAGTTTCGTAGCAGCCCCGAGACTTCATACCCACAAAGCGATTCTCGACAATGTCCGAGCGCCCTACACCGTGCATACCCCCCAAACGATTCAGCTCCGCCAGCATCGCCCCCGGCGTCAGTGGCTTACCATCCAAAGCAACAGGGTCGCCGCACTGGTACGTCAACTCGATCTCCAGCGGTTGATCCGGCGCATCTTCCGGCGCTACCGTCCAGCGCCACATACCCTCGTCCGCGGGCTTGGCCGGATCTTCCAAACCGCCCCCCTCGTAGGAAATGTGCAGGAGGTTGGCGTCCATGGAATACGGCGACTTATTGGCCCCGCGCTTATAGTCCACAGGGATCTGGTGCTTTTCGCAAAAGTCCATCAGCGCTTCGCGGGAATTCAGATTCCATTCACGCCACGGCGCGATCACCTGAATGTCCGGATCCAGCGCGTAAGCGCCCAGCTCAAATCGCACCTGGTCGTTGCCCTTGCCGGTAGCGCCGTGAGCTACCGCAGTGGCGCCAGTTTCCCGCGCAATCTCCACCATGCGGCGCGTAATCAACGGCCGCGCAATACTGGTGCCTAGCAGGTACTCACCCTCGTAAACCGTGTTGGCGCGAAACATGGGATAGACGTAATTAGCGATAAAATCCTCGGTGAGATCCTCAATGAAAATCTCTTGCACCCCCATGGCCTGGGCCTTGGTCCTAGCCGGCTCTACTTCCTCGCCCTGACCAATATCGGCGGTAAAAGTCACGACCTCAGCGTTGTAGGTTTCCTGCAGCCAGCGGCAGATAACGGAGGTGTCCAAACCGCCAGAATAGGCGAGGACGATTTTGTTCTTGTCAGACACGAGCTTTCCTTACAGAGCATGAGCGAATCGGGGCGAGATTCTAAGGCAAGGCGGGTTGGGAGGGAAATTTTGGGGGGAGGAGTAAGCCATGATCAACTGATAACGTGGCTTGGATCGCAGGGCACCATCGAAAAGACACACAGTCGCAGATCAGGACTTTGGGTTATCTAGGTGGTCGTGAGTTTACACCAGCGTTTGCGCGCGGAAGCCGTGAAGCACTTTTGCCCCTTCGTTTCAGGTTGATGCACCGCCGGGAGGGCTAGCCCCTCACGCGATGAAAAAATTTTCGTGAAGCCTTAGCGACTTTGGGATGTTGGGCGTTGAATGGCGTGATTGATGCGGGGACCATTAGAGTTTCGGAGTTTCGGAGTTTCGGAGTT
>CAZWQK010000158.1:0-4961 GCA_964635835.1 uncultured Pseudomonadales bacterium | reverse complement strand
CTGCTTGATTTTGCTGGTCGTGCCCGATGGAAAACTCGCCAATCGCTGGGCCAGTGACGCGGCATGATCCTGGACCTGATCATCCGGCACGCAAGTCGTCGCCAAACCCAGACGCAGCAACTCCGAGCCCGCAATGCGATCACCCACCAAGGTCACCTGAGCAATAACCCCCTCGCTATGGCGGAGGTTCAGCCATGCCATGTTGTAGGGCGCAGCCATGCCGATCTGCACCTCACCCACCTGCAGAAAGGCCTGCTCCCCCACCACCAAATAATCGCAGGCAATGGCCAGCGCGGCACCACCGTTGATGGCGTAACGTTCCAGCGCCCCGATAATTGGTGTTGCGCAGTCGAACAATGCCCGATGCGCGCCCCGCCATATGTGCTGAAAGTCTGCCAGCCACCCAGGTGCCGGATCGGTATTAAAGGCCGCCAAGTCCAGTCCCGAACAAAAACTGCCGCCAGCCCCGCGCAGCACAATAGCCTGGACCTCGGGATCAGCGTCTAACAGGGCAATTCCCTGGGCCAAGCCCTGACCCAGGGGACCAACAATGGCGTTTTTTCGCTCTGGTCGATTGAGAATGACCTCCCCCCAGCACGCCCCGCCCGGCTCTTGGTGTTTGCTAACCCATACCTCGTCGATTCCCTGCAGCAGGTTCGTCATTTTCTCGCACCCCTAAAAAAGCATCAATATACCAAGGACCAGTAACCCAATCCCAAGCACTTCACGCCTGGTAATGCGCTCGCCCAGCAACCAAATGGACGTCGCCAGCGTGAACAACAGTTCTACTTGCCCCAGAGCTCTTACCATAGCTGCATTGTGCATGGCCATGGCGGTAAACCAGCAGGCCGACGCGAGCATGGCAACAAGGCCTACCACCACCGCAGGCCGCCAGTGCGTGAGCACCAGGGTCATTTGTCCGGGCTCTAGCAGTCTCAGGTAAATCCCCATGACCACGGTTTGCATAGAAACCGCCACGGCAAGGGTATAGGCCGCGGCCCCTGCGATTGCGCTGGCCGAAGCGGGAACAGCGTCAACGCCCAACAGCGACAAACTCGCCCCGCGATAACAAATGGAACAGAGGGCTAAGGCTGTGCCCGCCAGCAGCCCAAACCAAACCCTGCGATCGCTGCGGACCAAATCTCCGGGAAGAATGTTGCCAGACAATAAAAACACCCCGAGCAAACTGACGGTGATACCACCGAAGGCTAAATAGCCTACTCCTTCACCCAAAATCAGTAGCCCAAGTAACACCGCTTGAACCGCCTCGGTCTTGCTCAGCGCTGTTCCCAGAGCAAAGTGCGAACCACTGACGGCGGCGACCAAGGCCGATGTAGCGATAATCTGAGTAATCGCCCCCGCGCTGACGAAGAGCCAAAATTCCCCATTCAGCTCCGGTAAGGTTGCTGGGCCAACACCCTGGCGAAACGCCCACAGAAATAGCCAAGCAAAGGGCAGCGCGTACAAAAATCTGACGTAGGCGGCGCCGTTGACGCTGAGGTCGCTGGTTAACCGGCGCTGCATAAGCGAGCGCAGGTTCTGTAAAAACGCCCCCGCAATGGTGAGAGCAACCCAAGCGCTCACGACGCTGAGACCTTCACCCGCGACACTCGATGAAAACGATAGGCCAAGGCTGCCGAGGCAAAAACAAGGCCCGCTGCCAGCCCCAACCAATAACCGTGTACGCCTAAGTCGGTGCTCTCCACGTAGCCAAAACCCAGTACCCACGCAATGGGAAAACCCAGAAGCCAGTAACAGCTAAAGGCAATACCAAAAGGCACGGCCGTGTCCTTTAGCCCTCGCAATGCGCCCATGGCGTTGACCTGAATACCATCAAAGATCAAGAAACACGCGACGATGCCGAGCAAGCTGCTGGCAATGGCAATCACCGAAGCTTGCTCGGTATAAAGCTCCAGGACCCGGGATCCGAAGCCCAGCAAAAGCACAATGGAAACCAGGGCAAATCCAGCGCTGGTCGCCATGGCCAACCACCCGGTCCGCCGCGCCGCCTGCAAATCCCCGGCACCAACATTGAAGCCCACGCGGATAGAGGTCGCCATGCCCAATCCTAAAGGCACCATGAAAATCAGCCCGCTAAGGTTATTAACGATTTGGTGCGCGGCCACGGTTTCGGGACCGAGACGCCCAATGAGCAGTGTCACCACAGAAAAAAAACCAAACTCCACAAAAATCGCCAGGCCGATGGGCAAACCCAGGCGAACCAAATTACCAATTTGCGATAACGACGGCCCATCAAATTGCTGCAGCAGACCCACCCGCCGGATGCGTGAAAACAGCACCAGCCCCAGCACGGCCAAGAGTTCCATCAGCATGACCAAGGCCGTAGCCCAGCCACAGCCTTCAGCGCCCATGGCAGGTACACCGAGGCCGCCAAACACAAACCAATAATTTAGTGGAATTTTTAACAATAGCCCGGCACCAGCGATGACCATTGCCGGCTTGGTCCAGGACAGACCCTCACACAAGTAGCGCAAGGCGAAGTAACACAAGACCGGGACGATGCCCCAACTCGCCGCCCACAAGTAATCCGTGGTGACGGCAATAATGGCAGCTTCAATCCCCAGCGCGAGATACACCGGCCCGGCGTTTTGCAGGCCCAGGGTCAACAGCAGTCCCAAGGCCAGAGCGATCCAAAGCCCCTGACGCGTGACCGCAGCCACCTCGCCGACACGGTCTGCTCCATTGAGCTGGGCAATGATGGGGGTGGTGGCCATGATAATGCCGCTCACCAACATAAGGGACGGCCATAAAACGGCACCACCCAGAGCGACGCCGGCTAATTCCAATGCGCCGACGCGACCCGCCATAATCGTATCGACAACGCCCATACCCATCTGGGCCAACTGGGCAAGCACCAGTGGCCCCGCTAATCGAATCAACGCAATTAACTCGTTGCGAGCTTGGCCAGGCATGTTTGATCTACGTCCTATACCCGGTGGGGTCGGGGTTGATTGGGGCGTGATTGTATACGGGATTTCCCGCCACCGTGCCTCAAAGTACCCTGACAACGGCCATTTCGTTGTCCGGCAAAGACCTAAATGGGAATTATTATCATTTAAAAAAGTGATTGAAATGTGAAACCTCATAGACTGTGCCTATCGCTACGATCTAAACATTCAAATAGAAACATTCAATCCAGGGCCTATACTGCCCCGCATTCGATAGGTCTCAGGCGCCTTCGGGCATCCAACAAAGAGTCCGTGGCCTATCTGATCGAGCAACCTCAACCAAGATGGAGTTCATGCACAATGGATTTGAAGGACAGCGAAACTTTGCAAAACCTGAAGGACGCCTTTGCAGGCGAATCTCAAGCCAACCGCCGTTACCTCTACTTTGCAGCAAAAGCTGACGTAGAAGGCGAGAACGACGTAGCAGCGGTATTCCGTTCTACTGCCGAAGGTGAAACCGGGCACGCTCACGGACACCTTGAGTACATGGAAGCCGTCGGCGATCCTGCCACCGGCCTGCCCATGGGCAACACTGCTGACAACCTGCGGGCTTCAGTAGCCGGCGAGACTCACGAGTACACGGACATGTACCCAGGCATGGCGAAAACCGCTCGCGATGAAGGCTTTGATGAGATTGCGGATTGGTTTGAAACGTTGGCGAAAGCCGAGCGTTCTCACGCTAACCGCTTCCAAAAAGCTCTGGATGCAATGGGCTAAACCCCTTGGGTGTCCGACCAAGAAAGGGGCTTTAACTGGCCCCTTTTTTGTTGGTCATATAAAGATAGTCAACGTTAATCAACTCAATAGAGGTCTCCTATGAGTACTCAAGAAGGTAATTTGCAGGCGCCAAAGCGCGATGCCCTGGACTGGAAAAATCCAGAGTTCTACGACGAAGCATCCCTGCACGCAGAAATGGAGCGCGTCTTCGACGTTTGCCACGGCTGCCGCCGCTGCGTGAGCCTGTGCGACTCGTTTCCGACGCTGTTTGATTTAATTGACGACAGTGAAACCATGGAAGTCGATGGCGTTGACAAGGCCGACTACGGCAAAGTGGTGGATCAGTGTTTTCTCTGCGACCTGTGTGCAGAAACCAAGTGCCCCTACCTGCCGCCCCACGAGTGGGCTTTGGACTTCCCCCACCTCATGCTGCGGGCCAAGGCGCAAAAATTTAAGAACAACGACACCAAGTGGCGCGACCGGATCATTACGTCAACGGATCCGATTTTCGACGCCATTTCGACTCCCGGCATTGCTCAGCTGGCCAACGCTGCCGCTGGCTCGAAAACCCTAAGAAAAGCAGGCGAAGCGCTGTTTGGCTTGCATCAAGACGCCCCGCTACCCCACTTCAGCACCACGGCTCTAACCAAGAAGCTGCCAAGCACTATTGGGGACAATACCACCGTCACCGCCACCGAGCGCACTACCGGCAAAGTCGCCATTTACGTCACCTGCTATGGCGACCATAACGAGCCGCAAATGGTGGAAGATCTTATCGCGGTACTGAACCACAACGGCGTTCCGGTAAAAGTTCTGCAGGACGCCAAGTGCTGCGGCATGCCCAAGCTGGAACTGGGCGACCTAAACAAAGTTGAGCAGATGAAAGACGCCAACATTCCTGTTTTTCAGCAGGCGATCGCTGACGGTTACGACATCATCGCGCCAATTCCATCCTGTGTGCTGATGTACAAACAGGAACTGCCGCTGATGTTCCCCGATGATGCCGCTGTAGCCCAGGTCAAAGCGCACTTCTTTGACCCATTCGAATACCTGATGCTGCGCCACAAAGATAGTTTGATCAGCACCGACTTCTCGGCACCCCTAGGCAAAGTGGCCTACCACGTGGCCTGCCACCAGCGGGTTCAGAACTTTGGCATGAAGACCCGGGAATTCCTGCAGCTCATCCCTGATACCGAGGTCACGGCGATCGAGCGTTGCTCTGGTCATGACGGCACCTATGCGGTTAAAAAAGAGACCCGAGACAAGTCGGTGAAG
>CAZWQK010000157.1:0-4984 GCA_964635835.1 uncultured Pseudomonadales bacterium | reverse complement strand
TTACTGAACTCACATACAAGGTGTCAAACTTGACGAAACTCCCCGGCGGAAAAACGTCTTCTTCAATAAAGCTGAAGGCTCCAAAAAAGCCGAAGGCTCCCACCAAGCCGAAGGCTCCAACCACGCTAAAAGCACACATGTTGCTGGACCTGCTCACGGTCAACGAGCCTCGATCTTGGAAATACTTAACTGCCGCGTTGCACGCAAAGGCGCCCCACGAAATTAAAAAGCTGCGGCAGGTTCTCAAGGGCCTAATGCGTCAAGGGCAAATCCAGGAACGCGAGGGCCACCTTTTTACCCTCGGCGGGGACGCAGCCTCCGATCAGGCGCAATCGACTTTGCCCGGCCCTGTCCAGCAGGGGACAGTACAAGGCTATGGTGGCAGGCTCAGCATTGCCGGTGTGCCAATTCGGCGCGCTGGCGGGCGCGATGCCATCGCGGTCCGGCAGGGTGACCAAGTCACCTATCGTTTGATCCGGGATGCAGCGGCCATGGACTCGGAACTCAGCGCCGAGATTGACAGTGTGGAACAGCGTTCAGATCAATCCGCAGTTGGCATACTGAATTTACGCGGGCGCGGGGTATGGGTTGAGCCCTTGGCCAAAAGTTTTACCGGGCGAATGCGGTTAGTGGATGGCGTCGGATCTGCCGTACATGGGGACGCAGTACGAGTGCAGATCCTCGATCAAGATCGAGAAGGGCTGCTCGGCAAAATCCTGGCCGTGCTGCCTAATGCGTCGGTAGTGGAGCAAGCTATCGACGCCACTCTTGAAAGTTTGGATATTCCTCGGCAGTGGCCCGATGCTGTGACCCGGGCGGCAGCGAAACTGCCGAAAACCGTTCAGCCCATGCAGCATGCTGACCGGGAAGATTTAACCGGCTTGCCCTTGGTGACCATTGATGGCGCCACCGCCAAGGATTTTGATGATGCGGTGTTTGCCCAAAGCCTGGGCGGGCAAAAGGGCTGGCGTTTGGTGGTGGCCATTGCGGATGTTGCCAACTACGTCAAGCCCAAATCAGCACTGGATCTCGAGGCAGCTGAACGAACAACCTCGGTTTATTTACCCGGTCACGTGGTCCCCATGCTGCCCGAGGCCGTATCCAACGAGCTATGTTCCTTAAAGCCCGACGTCTACCGATTGGCCTTAGTGTGCGACATGCAGGTATCAAAAAAAGGCGTGGTTCGGGACTATCGCTTTTGCGACGCGCTGATTCGCTCCCACGGCCGGCTGACCTACGAGCAGGTGCAAGCCCATCTGGATGAGGCTGCGCCGTTGCCCTGTGCGGATAGCGAGCTCGCAGCCGTTACCGCCAACATCGCTGCCCTTGCCCAAGTTCACCAGGCTTTTCGGTCTGCGAAAGACGCTCGGGGCGGCTTGGATTTTGATAGCCGAGAAGGTGTTATTGATATCGATCAGGGCCACGTCACCGGAGTGCAGGAAGTGCCGCGGCTGCAGGCCCACCAAATCATCGAAGAAGCGATGATTAATGCCAATGTCTGCGCGGCGGCTTTTATCGAAAGCCACGACAGCCGCTCACTCTATCGACTGCATGAAGCCCCGGACGCGCTGAAGCTGGAAACCTTGCGTCAGGACCTGATGGCCATCGGTCTGCAGCTGCCGGATGGCGTGCCAAGTTCTCGCACCTACCAAACCCTGCTGCGCGAAATTGCGGAAAAAGAGCGGGGCTGGCTGTATCAGCAGTTGGTGCTGCGCAGCATGAAACAGGCTGTCTATGGGCCCAACAATGCTGGTCACTTTGGCTTGGGCCTGGAGCGCTATATGCACTTCACCAGCCCAATTCGGCGTTACCCGGACCTGTTGGTGCATCGAGCAATCAAATCTATTTTGCAGCAACGCACCAATCGCCGCGGATGGGTGCCCTCCAGCGAACAGTTAAGCGAGCTTGGCGAGCATTGCTCCAGTAACGAGCGCCGGGCTGAGTCTGCCGGTTGGACCGTTGAAGCCTGGTTAAAGTGCGACCTGGTGAAGAACCACCTTGGTGAAGAGCTGCCCGGCACCATCGCTGGGGTGACGGAATTTGGGCTGTTTGTGGATTTGGACGGCTTTTATGTGCAGGGGCTGCTGCACATTTCCGATCTTGGCAGTGACTATTTCCGTTACGATCCGCGCGGTCAGTGCCTGGTGGGGGATCGCAGCGGCCGGCGCTTTACGTTGGGCGAAGCCATTGATGTGCGGATCGCCAACGTGGAACCACCCCAGGGTAAAATCGAACTGCAGCTGCCGTCCACCAGGCCTGCGAAGAGCGGTAGGGGCAACAAACAGCAGGTCAAAGCCTCCACCCAGCGCTCAGGTAAGGGTGAGGCAAAAGGCAACGGCAAAAAGAAAGCTCAGGATAAAAACCAACGCAAGAACGCATCGTCCTCGGCCTCGTCAAGCACTGCCGCTAAGACCGGAGGCAGCTCAGGAGCCGGTCCCAGACATGAGCAGGCGAAAACCCGGACGAAAAAGCACAAGAGCAAGCGAAAAAAGCAGACGACCCCCAAAGCCGTGAAGCGCCGCAAGAGATAAAACGATGGATGAAGTAATTGGCATTCAGGCCGTACGCGCAGCCTTGCGCGAGACACCGGCCCTGGCACGCACCCTTTACCTGATGAAAGGCCGTCGCGATGCTCGGTTCAACGAGCTGATCGGCATGGCTCGTGACGCAGGTGTGCGTTATCAGGTGGTAGAGGACGCTTGGTTTAAACGCAGGACCATCGAAGGCGCCCATCAGGGCGTGCTGCTGGAGTGCCATACCCGGGCCTTGGCCGGCGAAGCCGAACTCCAGGCGCGATGGCCTGAGCTGGGATCGGCGCCCCTGATCCTGGTACTGGACAGTATTACCGATCCGCGCAACTTGGGCGCATGCTTGCGCACCGCCAACGCGGCGGGTGTCGATGCGGTGATTCTGCCCAAGCGTAACAGTGCCCCGCTCAGCGCCGTAGCGTTAAAAACCGCCCAAGGCGGCGCCGAGGATTTGCTCATCGTTCAGGTCACGAATCTGGCGCGGACCCTGTCCTGGCTGCGTGATCAAGGCGTTTGGCTGTTTGGAGCCGATGCTGAGGGCGATGAGGTTTGGCAAGCGATGGACGGTGTGACCGCGACAGCACTGGTTATGGGCAGCGAAGGCACCGGACTGCGCCGGCTCACCCGCAGCCTGTGCGACAAGCTCGTTAGCATTCCGATGCTGGGAAAAGTCGAAAGTCTGAATGTCAGTGTGGCTACGGGGATTTTGCTCTTCGAAGTTGTGCGTCAGCGCCGTTAGCGCCGGCGCCAGAGCCTGCTTCGGGCTCTCGCCCAGCCCACATCTTCCCTTGCGCCTGCCGCTTTTGGCCCCTAGAATGCGCGTCCGCTAAAAACGCGGGACAGGCTTGAGCCTGACACACATCCTTGCTCCACAGTACGCGCCAGCTCGCTGGGGGCTTTAACCATAAGGAAGCGCAATGCGACATTATGAAATTGTATTTTTGGTGCACCCGGATCAAAGCGATCAGGTGCCCGGCATGATTGAACGCTATCAGGGCGTCATCGAACGCGGCAACGGGGTCGTCCACCGGACCGAAGATTGGGGCCGCCGCCAGCTGGCTTATCCCATCGCCAAGATCCACAAAGCTCACTACATTTTGATGAACGTGGAAGTGGGTCAGGAAGCGATTGATGAGCTGGAAAGCGCCTTCCGCTTCAACGACGCGGTCATTCGAAACCTTATTATCCGCCGCGACGCTGCCGAAACCGGCAACTCCAAGCTCTACGAAGAGGAGCTGCGCGAGCAGGAAAAAGACCGTGAGCGCGATCGACGCCGACAAGAGGAATCCGCTTCCCGGGCAGCAGCCCCTGAGGAAAAGGGTGACGCAAAGAGTGACGCAAAGAGTGAAGCGCCCGCCGAGGTCGCGGCACCAGCAGAGGAGAACGCAGAATGAGAGGCGGTAGAAGACCACAGGTTCAATTCAAAGATTTAGAAGTGGATTACAAGGATCTAGATTCCTTGCGTCAATTCATCGGCGAGACCGGGAAAATCGTACCCAGTCGAATCACCGGCGCCTCGGCGCGGTTTCAGCGCAACCTTGCCAAGCAAGTGAAGCGTGCGCGCTACCTGGCGTTGATTCCTTACACCGATCAACACAAATAACAGGCTGGGGAACGACCATGAATGTAATTTTATTGGAGCGTTTGAATAATCTGGGCGATCTTGGGGACGAAGTCTCTGTTAAGCCGGGTTTTGCGCGCAATTACCTGATCCCTCAGCAAAAAGCGGTGCAGGCCAATGCAGCCAACCGAGAGGTATTTGAGGGCCGAAGGGCCGAGCTGGAAAAAGCGGCTAACGAGTTGCTGGCGGCGGCCCAAGGGCGAGCAGAGAGGCTGCAGGATCAAATCGTGACCATCATGATGAAATCCGGAGAAGAGGGCCGTCTGTACGGTTCTGTAGGCACTCAAAATATTGCTGATGCGCTGGTCAGCGACGGTTTTGACGTAGAGCGAAGCGAAGTGCGTATGCCCGAGGGCGTGATTCGCGCCCTGGGCGAGTACGACATTGCGCTGCAGCTGCACTCCGACGTCACGGTGAACGTCAAGGTGGCTGTGGTAGAAGAGTAGTAGCCGGCACGACACTGCGCCTAGCGGGCAAAAAAGCGGGCACTGTCCCGCTTTTTTTTGGGCCGAGTTTTCGTCTCCTCCGTGTTGCCTGTAGCGCATTAACCCGCTGCGCTATTGCAAAACCGCCGGGATAGGAGGAATCTTCCAAGCCCAGTTTGCTAACTCAGCTGTTAAACCCAGCTGCCTAATCGTAGATCCATGCTCAACCACGTTTTCAGCCCAGAAGTTTTCTAACATGTCCGATTACGCCTCAGAAACCAATCCGGTGACCGCGCTGAAAGTCCCGCCGCATTCCATGGAGGCCGAGCAGTCGGTATTGGGCGGTCTTATGCTCGACGATCAATCCTGGTTTGACCTGATCGAGGTGGTGGCAGCCACGGATTTTTATC
>CAZWQK010000156.1:0-5003 GCA_964635835.1 uncultured Pseudomonadales bacterium | reverse complement strand
TGTTCGGGCGGTCTACTCTCTGCTGCACTTTCCGTGGACTCGCGTCCCCCAGGCGTTACCTGGCACCCTGTCCTGTGGAGCCCGGACTTTCCTCCCGCCTGCCCGAAGACAAGCCGGCGACTGTTCGGCTGACTCTCACTGGCAGGTTACGAAGACGCGCAAGGTTGCACAAGGAGTCTTTGTACTGTCACCGCTCAGGCAGGCATTCATTCAGGGCTTTGCGGTGCTCAACTGCATGGCAAGCTGGTAGGTTTCTTTCTTCTTTACCCCACAAATTTGTGCTGCCAGTCTCGCGGCTTGAGTGGGCGGCAGCTCCTGGAGCAGCGCGCTCACTACCTGAACTTGGTCAAGCTTTTCGGCAGCGCTATGGGCCGCTTCAACCACGCAGACAAATTCTCCTTTTGGCGTTTCGGCCAGCTGGGACAAGACCAGGGCCGCGTCGCCCACCAGAAAACTTTCGTATTGTTTGGTCATTTCGCGACCGATCATTAATTGTCGATTCGAGATCTGGGCAATGTCGGCTAACGTACTTCTGATGCGGTGGGGGCTTTCAAAGAAAACCAGGGCGTCGGGCATCATCAACCAACTTTCAAGGTGGGCCCGCCGGGTCTTGGGTTTGCTGGACAAAAAACCAACATATCGGAAAGGCTGGCAGGGAATTGGGCAGACGCTTAACGCTGTCGTAATGGCGCAAGCGCCGGGAATGGGCACAACTCGAAGGCCGGCCTGCCAGGCCATTTTGATGAGCAAATAGCCTGGGTCGTTGATCAACGGGGTGCCTGCATCACTCACCAAGGCCACGTCTTGACCTTGCTGAATCCGTTGCACCAGCGAAGGTCCTGCGCGCTCTTCGTTATGCTCGTGCAAACTCACCAACTCACAGTTTGAGCCGCCAATGTGCTGCAACAACACCCGCGTTCGTCTGGTATCCTCAGCCGCGACTATCGCAACCTGATTTAGGACTTCAACGCCTCGACGACTGATGTCACCCAAGTGTCCAATCGGGGTGGCAACCACATAGAGAATTCCTGACATGACCAAATATTTCCTCGCCGTCTGTCTGGCTATTGTGACTCTGAGCGCATGCCAAAGCACCAATCAATCCTCTCGATCTGAAAGTTCTGACCGTCAAACCACCCCGGCTGCTCCTCCCTCAGTTGGTGACACCCAGGATCCAGCCCTGAGCAAACGCTACAGCAACAAAGAGGATAGAGATCTTCGAACATCCCTGGACTTGGCTCGGCAAGCGCTGGAAGACCAGCGGCCCGATCAGGCGATTGGCATTTTGGCTCAAACCAGTATCGATGGCAGAGCGGCCGGATTACAGGACGCGTTCTTTCGGCTCAGCGCGGCAGCACACCGGCAACAAAACGACTGGCGCGGTGCATCCCGAGCGCTGGCAGAACTCGAAGCACCGCGCCCAGCCGATCTGTCTTTGTTTGGACAAACCTGCGCGGCATTAGGGGACACTTCCTGCTTTGTACGCAGCCAAGTGCTATGGCAGCAATTTCAAGGGGCAATTCAACAGCAGGCCCAAGACAACTTATGGCTCGCACTGATGGGCCCAAAACAAGTACAGGCCCAAAGACTTGCACCTACAACCCCCACGGCGCCGAATTTGCGCGACCAGTTGGGGACAGTAGAAGCACCGGGCATAAACCATGCTCAAGCTGAGCAGATCAGCGCAGGTTGGCTAAGCCTGCAAAGCCAGATCGTTTCTGCAGGTTCCATCACTCAGGCACAGCAGGCCTGGCGGCATTGGCGGCAAACCCACCCGGCACACCCGGCAACCAGACAGCCACCAGCGCTGTTACAACAGCTTGATGAGTTCAGGTCACCTAAAGTCAGCATCTTGCTGCCCCTTTCCGGGCGTCTGACCAAAGTCGCAAACGCCATAAGGGATGGCTTCATGGCGGGCTATTTCGCCGATTTACAGGCGCAACAAAGAACCGACGCGGCACCGGCAACCCTGGCCTTTCTTAACAGCGATAACACGGACACCCGAGAACTTCTTGCACAGGCCCGAGCCAACGACAGCGACGTCATCGTTGGCCCACTGGTCAAATCTAAAGCGGCGGAATTATTGGCTGTACAACGCTCCCAGCCAGATTTGGGTGAGAACTTCAAACCCAGCCTGGTGCTCCTCAATCAGGTACCCGATATGGGTTCGGGCGCAACGGCGAATGCCTTTGTTTATCAGTTCGCAGCCGCTATTGAGGACGAAGCCTTTACGCTGGCCGAGTACCTAAAAGCTCAGGGACACCGTCGTTTAATGTTAGTAACCAACAACCAGCCATGGTCGCAACGGGCGGGAACAGCCCTGAAAGAACACTGGCGTGGTTCCATTGCTGAGGCCAATTTCCGCCAAACAAAGGACGTCACCAATGTGGTAGGCGAGGTCATGGGCGTTGCAGCCAGCCAACAGCGCCGGGATCAGCTTGCCGCCCTAATCGGAGAGGATCTTGAGTTTTTGCCACGGGGGCGTGAAGACCTAGATGCGGTAGTCACCTTCACCGACACCTTGGAGTCCAAGGCGCTGGTGCCTGCGCTGAAATTTCACTTCGCCAATGATCTTCCGGTTTATGGCACATCTCAAACCGCACGGGGCAGCGACCTAGGAGATCTTGCGTCATTCCAGATCACCGAGCTGCCAATGCTGGCACAACCAACCCCCCTCACGGAAGAGGTACCCGAACTCTTTGCTCTCGGCGATAGCACGCTGCTGGAGCTTTATGCCTTAGGCCTAGACGCCTATCGCTTGGCGACCTGGACTCACTGGCTGAGGGACAACGGTGAGGCCTTGCCCCAGAACCGAGCCATTGAGCTACATTTTGCCAGCGGCCAGCTGACCCTAGGCTCCAGGGGGCGCATTGTCCGCAAACTGCAAATTACGACAGTCGCTCAGGCTGCCAGTACCCGCCGCCGAGACGGTTAGCATGCGGTGCGACAACGCCCCGGAATTCTCGTGAAACATTGGAGCGAATTTCTTGCCGCTTGGTATCTTCAATATCACGGCCTGAAACTGCTAGATCAAAACTATCGGTGCCGCTGGGGGGAGATCGACTTGGTGATGGAGGACCAAACCCCCGTTGGCGGCGTCTTAGTATTCGTCGAGGTTCGCTATCGTAAGGGAGTGCAATACGGTCGACCCGAGGACACCGTTTCACGGCCCAAGCAGAAGCGCATTGTATTGACCGCAAATCACTATCTTCTGAACCATTGCGCACAAGAGCGCGTCACGAGGTTTGACGTTATTGCTATTACGCGGCCAAACTACATGCCATCGATCACTTGGATTCCCGAAGCCTTTACATGAAAAACGACACTTTGCTTAAAACTTGGTTCACCGGATTACTGTTTGCCCTTGCGCTGACAGCATGCACCAACAACCCGGACACGAAACGAACCCCCGGTGATTTGATTGACGACAACGCCCTGGAGTTTGTCATTGAGCGTGAAATCCGCGCCTCTGATGAGGGTTATAAAGGTGCTCACCTGGTGGTAACAGTTTATGACGGCATCGTATTGCTGTTGGGTGAAGTTCCCTCCGAGGCCTTGCGCGAACAAGCAACCGAGGTCACTGAATCCCTTTACAAAGTCGATCCGGACAAAGTGAACAATTACCTCACTGTTGGCGGGCCTATCTCCATGCTGGCCAGAACAAATGACGGTTACCTCTCAACCAAGGTAAAGACCCGCCTTTTGGTGGCAGAGGGCGTGCCCGGTTCTAAGGTGAAGGTAGTCACTGAGAATGGGGTTATTTATCTGCTGGGAAAAATCACCCCCAGCGAAGCTGACCGGGTTGTGGCAGAAACTCAGAAATCTTTTGGTGTTCAGAAGATCGTCAAGGTCTTTGACTATATCCCCGAATAACGCCCCTTCTTGCTGCGGCGCATTTGTTAGACGAGACGTAAGGTAGGCTTATCACCGCTCGGTTTCGAGCCACCGTCGGACTCAGTGGGAGACGTTGGCTGGACCACGCCTTCCCTCTCATCGTGCATCAGGTCTTCATCGTCAAAAGCCAGACCCTGCCCGGAATCCCGACAATAGATTGCGCGCACGCTTTCGATAGGCAAGATGAGCTCCACGCTGCGCCCGGAGAACCGTCCTTCGCACATAACGTAATCGTTTCCAAGGCTGAGGTTGCGCACCGCTTGGGGCGAGAGATTCAGAACTATCTGCCCGTCCCGGACGTGCTCTTGTGGCACCACTACCCCTTCCACTTCCGCATCGACTAAAACGTTGGGGACCTCCCCGCTATCGACAATCCACTCGTAAAGGGCTCGGAGCAAATAAGGGCGCCGGCGTTTCACTCACGCATCTCCATTTCCGCTTCCGTAAGGCTCTCGCGGAATGCGTCACGCTCGAACATCGTTTGCATATAACGTTGCAACGGCTTGGTCGACCGCTCTGGAAGCGTAATATCCACTTCTTTGAGACGCCATAAAATCGGCGCTACACAGCAGTCCACTAAAGACAATTCTTCGTTCATGAAAAACGGCTTCTCAGCGAAGATCGGTGCAATGGCGATAATACTTTCGCGTAATTCTTTACGAGCTTTGCTCAACACCGTTTCTCGTCCCTTGCCAATCATCAGCAAATCAAGACGTGAGCTCCACTCCTTCTCAACTCGCGAGATCCACAGGCGGGACAGCGCTCGCTGAACCGGGTAAACGGGCAATAAAGGCGGATGGGGGAAGCGCTCGTCCAGGTACTCCATGATTACGTTCGCTTCGTACAAGGCCAGGTCTCGGTCAGCCAGCGTCGGCAGCGTGTTGTATGGGTTTAGCTCCGCCAGGTCTTGCGGATCTTTTTCGGACACGATGTCCACGGTGACGCCCTTCTGGTGGTAGGCTCGGTGCGTGATGTCCACCGCGGCCTGCGCCAGCGCGTCCTTTTCGGCCGCGTTCAACTGACCCACACGACGCGCGGGGTCCAAGCCTGCTTCGAAGAGGATCTCGCTTCGTAGGTAATTGCCCACGCCGGCGAGGAAGCGCTGATCG
>CAZWQK010000155.1:0-5038 GCA_964635835.1 uncultured Pseudomonadales bacterium | reverse complement strand
TTTAATATCAATGCCCTCAAAAAATTTTTTTTTAATCCAGTTGCTCAAAAATACCTTCGATATCCAGTCGCTGAATGTCCTGAGCAGAGCGGCCGTCAATGGCGATTAAGACCACGGCTATAAGGCCTCGAACAATGTGAGCGTCGCTGTCCAGATTGAAGCGCAGGGTAAGATCGGCAGCCTCATAGGTCAGCCAGACTTGGCTTTGACAGCCACGAATCAGATTTTCTTCGATTTTAGCGGTGTCCGGCAGCGGGGGAAGTTCTTTGCCTAGATCGATGATGAATCGGTATTTGTCCTCCCAATCATCAAAGAAGGAGAACGTCTCTATCAGTTCATCCAGAGTTATTGGTGCTGCCATCGCTAAAATACGCCCAGTTCGAGCTGAGCTTCCTCGCTCATCATGTCTCGAGACCAGGGCGGATCGAAGACCAAGTGTACGTCCACCGAAGCGAGATTGGGCACTTGGCGCACTCGATCCTTAACCTCCTCAACCAGAGCCTGGCCCATGCCGCAGCCCGGAGCTGTTAGCGTCATCTCGATGGCAGCGCTATCGCCCTCTACCTGCACCGAGTAAATTAGCCCTAGGTCGGCAATGTTAACGGGAATTTCCGGGTCGTAGACTGAACGCAGGGCGTGCCAAATGTGATCAACGTCGATCTGGTCCGATACGCTGCTCGCGCTGAATTCCAGAGGCTCTACCGTCAGGCCAATAGCGTCTGCATCGGCTCCGGCAATGCGCGCCATGTTGCCATTGACGATTACCGTAAAGCTGCCGCCCAGAGTTTGGGTCAGAGTGATGAAGGATCCGCCTGGGATGGTGATGGGGTCGCCGGTGGGCACCAATCGGCTTGGGCAATCCCGGGTGGTGGTAACGATACGTCTTTCCACGGTCAGTTGGGCGCGGTGGCGTCGGTGGCAAGATTGTTGGTTGCATCCGCCGCCGCGGAATTGGTGGCTCCCGTCAGCGCAAAACTTTCGCCGCAGCCGCAGTAGCTGGTCGCGTTTGAGTTTTTGAAGACCAGTGCTGAGTTGAGGCCTTGGGTCACCATGTCGATCTCGGTGCCATTGACCAGAGCAAGATCCTGCTCTTTGACGCAAACGGTGACGTCTTCGCTGACTTGTAGCAGGTGATCATCGGTTTCTGCCGTCTCAAGAAAATCCAGGGTGTACATAAAACCATTACAGCCGCTTTCCTTAACGCCCAGGCGCAGGAAGTTGCTGCGGGTTTGCTTCACCTGTGCCCGGATGTGGGCATGGGCGCGAGGAGATACAGAAATTTGTGGCGACTTCATCGGCTGCAGTTCCTTTTGGATTCCCTGGACGACAGTGGCTTGAGATCGGTTTTATAGAAAAGTGGCGGCTTTTTCCACACCCGCCAACAGCGCATCGACATCGGTATCGTCGTTGTAAAGGCTAAAGGATGCGCGAACGGTGCCCGGGATACCCAGCCGCGTCATTAGCGGCATGTTGCAGTGATGACCCGAGCGCACGGCAATGCCCTGTTGGTCGAGCAGTGTGCCTACGTCATTGGGGTGACCGCCGTCTAGTAGAAACGAGATCACTGAGGCGCGATGCGCCGGTTCGCCGATAATCCTCAGCCCCGGGATTTGTTTCAGGCCGACTAACGCTCGATTTACCAACGCTGCCTCGTCGTCGATCAAGGTTTGCAGAGGCAAATCAGCCAAATAATCGATGGCTGCGCCTATGCCTACCGCGCCAGCGATGTTAGGCGTGCCTGCTTCAAACCGAAACGGCGCGCTTTGATAGGTGCTGCTGGCGATGCTGACGTGATCAATCATCTCGCCGCCCCCTTGCCATGGCGGCAACTCATTAAGCAGCGCCAGGCGGCCGTAAAGAATACCAATGCCAGTGGAGGCGAACATCTTATGGCCAGAAAAAACGTAGAAGTCACAGTCCAGGGCCTGCACGTCAATGCTGGCGTGCAAAACCGCTTGAGCGCCATCAATCAGGGTCAGGGCGTTCACGGCCTTGGCCCGCTGGATTAGCTCGTCTACTGGATTAACGGTGCCCAAACCATTGGAAATATGCGTTAGCGCCAGGATCGCCGTGTTGTCGGTAATCTTGCGGGCGGCATCCTGTAAATCCAGATTGCCTTGTTCGTCGATATCAATGGCCTTGATGTTAGCTCCGCTGCGCTGGGCCAGCAGTTGCCAGGGCACAATATTGGAGTGGTGCTCCAATTCGCTGATGACGATATCTTTGCCCGGCTCCACGCGGCCGGTAAGCACTTGAGCCACCAAGTTGATGCCTTCGGTGGTGCCTCGGGTAAAGACAATTTCTTCCCGATGCGCGGCATGCACAAAATGCTGGGCCTTGGTGCGAGCGCCCTCCAGCAGTGCTGTGGCTTCCTCCGCGAGTTCGTGGGCAGCCCGATGCACGTTGGCGTTGTGCAGCCGGTAGTAGTCGTTAACGGCATCAATGACGCACTGGGGTTTTTGCGTCGTGGCACCGTTGTCCAGGTAGACCAAGGGCTTGCCGCGGCTACTTCGCCGCAGGATTGGAAAATGACCGCGAATACTCATGCTGACATCGCTCCACCAATCAGTGATTCCAGCGCAGTTTCGGCCAGGGGGCCGTCAATGCACTGGCGTAAAAATCCCTGACTGAGCAACGCTTCGGCCGTGTCAGGCGCAACGCCCCGGCTCATCAAATAAAACAACGCTTCCTGGGAAATCGTGCCCACGGTGGCGCCGTGGGAGCAACTGACGTCGTCGGTATAGATTTCCAGTTCCGGCTTGGTGTTGATGGTGGCGTGCTCACCCATGCCGAGGTTTTTATTGGACAGCCGGGCGTCTGTGCCCGCTGCGCCTTCATGAATGTGGATGCGGCCGTTGAACGTACATTTGCCGCCGTCTGCCACGATGTTGTGGACAGTTTGGCGGCTGCTGCCTCGGGGGCGGCGATGTTCAACAGTGACCTGCTGATCGAGAGCGCCTTGACGTCCCACGCGTCCAGCCGAGACCATTGTGGCTTCGCAGCCTTCGCCGTCCAGGATCAGGTGGATGTCCTGCCGGCGTAACTTGCTGCCGGAAACGTGATTGTTCAAGCAGTAGCGTGCGCTGGGCTGCAGACGCACGTTTAGGTACTGCCAGTGGCGCTCGCAGTCGTCCAGGGCATTGCGGGAGTGCTTCAGTTCCGCATTTTCGCCGACGTCGATCCAAACCGATTGCTGCATGGGGTTGGAGTTTGCAGCCACCTCCAGCAGCGTTAATGATGTATTGGCCGCCAGCTGAATCAGCACGGGCATGGTGTTGCCATCGTGTTGGACGTGCAGGGGCAGGGCAAGATGCTCGGTAACCTTGATAACCCAAACCTGTTCCGCGTAGCACAGCCTGGCCAGGGCTTCCGGCCCCTGCGCAACGTCGGTTCCGGGCAATACCTGGTCTAAGGGTTCCTGAGTAACCATCAGTCCAGGTTGCTCCGCACCATGGATTACCGGCGCAATAGCTGGGTCTGCTACGGCGGCCAGGATCGGCTCCGGCTTCGTGTATTTCCAGCGTTCGCGATGGGCAGCGCTGTTGAGCGCATGAGCCAAAGTGCTGCTGATTTGCTCCGCTGTCGCTCCGGCCAAGGCGCCAAGCCAAGCCGGGGGGGCGATGGTTTTGGGCAGGCTTAGGTCAGCCATGAATAACCTTTTGCCTCTAGCTCAAGAGCTAACGTCTTGTCGCCGGATTGGACAATGCTGCCGTTGGAAAGCACGTGGACAAAATCCGGCACGATGTAGTCCAGGAGGCGCTGGTAGTGGGTGATTAAAATCACGCCGTTGCTTGCGCTGCGATAGCGATTGACGCCGGCTGCCACGGTTTGCAGGGCGTCAATGTCCAAACCAGAATCGGTCTCGTCGAGAACGGCGACCTTGGGGTCCAACAGCAGCAACTGCATGATTTCGTTGCGCTTCTTTTCACCGCCGCTGAAGCCTTCATTGACGCCTCTTTTCAAGAAGGCAGGATCCAGGTCCAGCGAGGCGGCGAGTTCGCGCACACGCTTCATAAACGCGGCGGTGTTGGGTTGTTCTTCGCCGCGGGCCCGGGCCAGAGAGTCCATGCTCGCCTTTAAAAATTCCATGTTGCTCACGCCGGGAATCTCCACGGGATACTGGAACGCCAGGAAAAGACCCAGCTGAGCACGCTCAAAGGGCTCCAATTTCAGCAGGTCCGCGCCGTCCAAGGTGGCGCTACCGACGTCAACAGCGTAGCCCGGGCGGCCGGACAAAACGTTGGCAAGAGTAGACTTGCCAGAACCGTTAGGCCCCATGATGGCGTGCACTTCGCCGGGGTTAACGTCTAAGGTTAGGCCTTTTAGGATCGGCTGGGGGCCGTCCTCGGCGATCACGCTGGCGTGGACATTGGTGACGTTAAGAAGGCTCATCCAACTGCCCCCTCTAAACTGACTTCCAGCAGCTTGCCGGCTTCCACAGCGAATTCCATGGGCAACTCCCGAAAGACCTCTTTGCAAAAGCCGTTTACGATCATGCTAACCGCCTGCTCGGTTTCGATGCCTCGCTGTTGGCAGGCAAAGAGCTGATCGTCGCTGACCTTCGAGGTGCTGGCTTCGTGCTCTATGGTCGCTGAATTATTCTTGTTCTCAATATACGGGAAGGTGTGGGCTCCGCATTGGTCGCCGATCAGCAGGGAGTCGCACTGAGTGAAATTCCGCGCGTTTGTGGCGGTGGGTGAAATACGCACCAGACCCCGGTAGCAGTTTTCGCTGCCGCCAGCGCTGATGCCTTTGGACACAATGGTGCTTTTTGTGTTTTTGCCCATATGAATCATCTTAGTCCCGGTGTCCGCTTGCTGACGGTTATTGGTTAGGGCCACCGAATAAAATTCACCAACGGATTCATCACCGCGCAGCACGACGCTTGGGTATTTCCATGTGATCGCTGAACCGGTCTCTACTTGAGTCCAGGAAATTTTGGCTCTAGGACCGGCACATAGGCCGCGTTTGGTGACGAAGTTATAGATTCCGCCCTTGCCGTTTTCGTCGCCGGGGTACCAGTTCTGTACGGTGGAGT
>CAZWQK010000154.1:0-5052 GCA_964635835.1 uncultured Pseudomonadales bacterium | reverse complement strand
CCGTTGGCCAATCGCATGGGCATGTGGCAGCTCAAGTGGGAGCTTGAGGATTTGTCCCTGCGCTATTTGCGCGAGGACATCTATCTTGGCATTGCCAAACAGCTCAAGCGTCGCCGCCAGGAGCGCGAGGAACAAATTAGCGAGCTGGTCATGGTCATCCAAGACTGTCTGACCAAGGCCGGTATCAAGGCCAGGGTCAAGGGCCGCGCTAAGAACATATTCAGTATTTGGCGCAAGATGCAGGCCAAGAGCATTCCCCTGGAAGAGGTTCACGATGTTCGGGCCATTCGCATCATCGTGGACGATCTGGCCAGCTGCTATGCAGCCCTGGGCATCATCCACAGTCGCTGGTCTCACGTGCCCAGTGAATTCGATGACTACATCGCGGCGCCCAAGGAGAACGGTTATCAAAGCATCCACACCGCGATCATTTTTGACGACGAGCGCTCCCTGGAAGTGCAGATCCGCACCAGTGCCATGCACGACAACGCCGAGCTTGGGGTGTGCGCCCACTGGGCGTACAAAGAAGGCGAGCAAGCCAGCGAGGAGGGTGGTTACTCAGAAAAGATGGGCTGGCTGCGTCAGGTCATTGATTGGCACGACACCCTGAACGGTATCGAAAGCCTGCCGGACCTGCTGGCTCAGCGGGCTTCTGATGAGCGCATTTACGTGTCCACACCCAAGGGTCATGTCCTCGACCTCGCCGTGGGTGCCACGGTGCTGGATTTCGCCTACCGCATCCATACGGAGCTGGGGCATAGCTGCACCGGAGGCTTGATTGACGGTCAGTGGGTGCCGGTGCGTCGGCCGTTGAAAACCGGTGAGCAGGTGGAAATCATCTCCGGCGGTCCAGTGCGACCTCATCGAGCCTGGCTTGAGTCGCGCTTGGGCTTTGTGCGAACCCACCGGGCCAAGGTCCACATAGCGGCGTTTTTCCGCAGCGACAGCCAGCTGAAAAGCGCTCGCCGGGGCAAAAGCATCCTGCAACATGTCATGTCAGGGGTTGGTGCCGCTGAGCTTACCGACCAGGCCTTTGAGCACTTGGCTGCGGAGCTGGGCTATGACGATGCCGAGTCTTTGTTTGTCACCACCGCGCTAGGCCAGCAAAGCTATATTTCGCTGGCCCACCGGGTCCTCAGTGATGCAGGGTTAAGCAGGGCGCTGGGGCTGTGGCCGGCAGACAGCGACGGGGCCAGCATGGTCTTTCCAGCTCGCTGCGGTTTTCGCATTACCGCGAAAAATCGCGAGAGCCTGCTGCGTGACATCACGACCCTGCTGGCAGATCAAGGCTTACCCATCATGAAGGCATCTGGCGAGCTTGCTGACGAGGAAACCGCGATTATTGCCGTAGAGGTGACCCTGTCGGACTGGCTGAGCTGTTTGGAGCTGCTGAGTCATTTGTCCTACCTGCAAAGCGTGGTGAAGGTAACACGATACCCGCTGTCCCGGGCTTAGCACCCCTGAGCCAAAATCACCGCCAAGGCGAATCCCGAGTTTTTATCCTCAGCAAATCAGGTAAAGTACGCGCCTTCGCGCAGCCAGCCCCAGGGTGCAGAGCTGTATTGTCTTAGGCGTCAGGAGCACATCATGAGAATTATCCTTTTAGGCCCACCGGGTGCAGGCAAGGGCACCCAAGCCCAATTCATCAAGGACTCGTTGGGCGTCCCGCAGATCTCCACCGGCGATATGCTCCGGGCCGCCGTGGGCTCAGGCAGCGAGCTGGGCAATCGGGTAAAGGCGGTAATGGACTCTGGTGCGCTAGTTTCCGATGACATCATCATCGACCTGGTGAAAGAGCGGATTCAGGCCGACGACTGTGCAAACGGGTTTTTGTTCGACGGTTTCCCGCGCACCATTCCCCAGGCCGAAGCCATGGATCAGGCCGGCATCCCCATCGACGCGGTGGTGGAAATTCAGGTAGAGGACGAAGAGCTGGTTAAGCGCATTAGCGGCCGCCGAGTGCACCCGGGATCCGGTCGCGTGTATCACGTGATTTACAGTCCGCCCCAGACTGAGGGCGTAGACGACGTCACCGGAGAGCCTCTGCAGCAGCGGGAAGACGATACGGAAAGCACGGTGCGGGATCGCCTGGCCGTTTATTACGAGCAAACCCAGCCCCTGGTCAGCTATTACCAGGGCAAGGCGTCGCTGCGATACCTTGAGATCGACGGCAGCGGCGACGTCGAAGACATTCAAAGCGCCATTGCAACGGGCTTGGCGTCCTAGCTTAACAGCTCCCTCAAGGGCAGCACGTTGACCCGAGCGCCACTGGGCAGGTCGCCGCTGTCCTTGGGGATTTCAATCAGGCAGTTGGCGCCGGCGAAAGTGCTCAGGCGATTGGAGCCTTGGTCGCCGGTATGGGCCACGGTCAAACCGCCACCCTCATCGGCGCTGTAAACGCCGCGTTGGTATTCCGCTCGTCCGGGTCGGTGGGTCACCGGGCTGGTTAACACCGCAGGGACACGCAGCAGCGGCCTCGGGGCCGTTCCGCACAGCCTTTGCAGGCTGGGTAGCACCAGCAGCAGACAGGTCACGATAGTGGACACCGGGTTGCCCGGAAGCCCGAAAATCCAGCAGTTGTCGATGCGGCCGAAGGCCAGTGGTTTGCCGGGCTTCAGGTTCAGTCGCCAAAAAGACAGTTCACCAAGTTCGGCAATGGTGGCACCAATAAAGTCCGCATCGCCAACGGAAACACCGCCACTGGTGATCAGCAGATCACATTCCGACGCGCCCTTGGCCAGGGCCCTTCGGACTTCGCTGGCGTCGTCCCGAAGCCGCCCTAAATTGATGACCTCCACGGGAAGGTGCTGGAGCAGATTGGCCAGGGTAAAGGCATTGGAATCGTAAATTTCTCCCAGCCGCAATTCCTGCGGCGGCGTGGACGGATCCCTGAGCTCATCACCGCTGGAGAAAATGCCCACGGTAATGGGCTGGTAAACGGTTACCCGGTCAACGCCGGCAGCGGCAAGGGAGCCCAGAAGCAAAGGCGTAAGCAAGTCGCCGTCGTCGGCCAGCACTTGATTCAGCGCTACGTCGTTGCCCACGGGACGGACGTAGTTCTCATGCATTGGGTGGGGCTCAAAATACACGGTTTCCACCCCATTTGGCGCTGTATCCCGCTGGGTCAGCCGCTCCTGTATGACGATGAGGTCCGCACCTGGCGGCACCATGGCGCCAGTGAAAATGCGGACGCACTGACCCACTTGAATGGCGTTCACGAAGGGATGTCCGGCCATGCTCTCGCCCACCACGGTGAGCCCGCTGTCTTTGCTCAGTTCAAAGTCCTGCTGGCGCATGGCGTAGCCATCCATGGCCGAAGCGGGAAAGGGCGGCAGCGCCAGCTGAGCCCGAATCTGAGCAGCGGCCACCCGCCCCCGGGCCTGGCTCAACGGTATTTCTTCGGTCTTTGATGGGGGCGTAAGTTGGGCAAATAACGCCCCTCGCGCTTCCTCCAGGTCCATGGGTTGGCTATCCTGTTGCAATGACGATCACCCTGTGTATTGAGACATCCAGCGCCTATTGTAGCCTAGCCTTGGCGGTGGCAGACCAGACTTACCTGCGTCATGAAAAGCTGCAGCGGCGTCACAACGAAAAGGTGCTGCCGCTTTTGGATTCCCTGTATCGGGAAGCCGGCGTGCAGCCCCGGGCCACAGAACTCATCGGCTTTGGTGCGGGGCCCGGATCCTTTACCGGGGTGCGTATTGCTGCCTCCCTTGCCCAGGGCATCGCCATGGCCAGCGGCTGCGCGGTGGTGCCCATGGCCGGTTCCGAGATTTTGCTCCGCTCTGGGTTATTGGGTATGCCTGCCCAGGGAACCGGTGATCGTGCACCGACAACGCGCTGGCTTACCGTGGTGCCCAGCCGTGGGGACGCTTATTACCTGGCCCTGTACGAGCAGGCAGGTGGTGCAGTGGCAAGCGTGGCGGTAGTGCAGCAGGATCGGCTCTACACCCAGCCGCCCCAATGGCTGGAGGAGCAGACGCTGCCCCCGTCCCTGGCCGGTCCCCGGCCCCAGTGGTTGCCTGAGGCGATGACTTTTGAACGCGAAGTAGACCCGGCAGCGAATGCCGCCGCCATGGTCGCGCCGGTGCGTCAGCTCCATGATCTTGGACACTCCCGGCCCGCCCAGGAAGCGCTACCAATTTATGTCGAGGGCGATTCGCCATGGCGGAAAGTCGCTGCGGCGTCAGCGCCGAGTTGAACAGCGTCTCGGGCCCAGTGCTCTACTACTCAGGAGAATTTGCCCAGCGGGCCAGTTTTTATGCTCCTTGGTGTGGGCTTCAGCAGGTGCGCCAGATACCTGTGGTCACCGAGCCCGCCCTCTATCTTGACCGGCAGGGCATGTGGCTGTGTATGCCCGGTCACAGTACGCCCTTTCAGCCCTCCCACGCAGAGCTGCTGCGGCGCGCTCAAGGCACCGGTCCGCGAACTGAACTGGTGCGGGCCTGCGGCAAAAGCATGGCGGGACTGCGGATCTTAGACGCCTGCGCGGGGTTTGGCAGCGATGGGTTGTTACTGGCTCTGCTGGGCGCCAAGGTTTGTCTGGTTGAACGTCAGCCCCTGATCTGGATCATGCTGCACGAACGCGCCCGCCACTTTATCGACACCCGGGTGATTTGCGACGAGGCCGAAGCGGTGTTGGCCCGGCCTGCGGACGAGGGTTCAGCGGGGCCTTGGGACGTGATACTGCTGGATCCCATGTTCCCGCCCCGGAGCAAAAAGGCGCTGCCCAATCGAGGTCTGCAGCACCTGCGGGAACTGACGGAAAACCATGACGAGAGTGCTGACGTTGAGACCCTGGTGCAGTTGGCGCTCACTCGAACCGGCGGGCGCGTGGTGTTGAAGCGGCGGCTCAGGGATGGGGTCTTGTTGGCCCCGGACTTTCAGGTCAAGGGCAAAAGCGTGCGCTTCGACGTGTATCAGGGCCGGGGGGAAGCTGGCGCCCGGTGACCGCGTTGACTACCCGGTGCAGGGCCAAACGCACCGTGGCTCCAAAATTTGCCGGGCAACGGCGTCGGCTACGCCATGGAGGTTATTGGCCGGTGTTAGACC
>CAZWQK010000153.1:0-5071 GCA_964635835.1 uncultured Pseudomonadales bacterium | reverse complement strand
CCGCAATCTGGTTATGCCTTTCACAGCGCCCGGGGGCATGAGTGCGGTTAACCAGTTGCGCTGGACGCGCGGGCTCGTGGTGCTGCTGGCCGTGTTGTCCGCGTCGATAGCGCTGGACCCTCCTGGTGACATTTTGCAGATCACCATTTTCTCGGGCAGCCTCTACGCAGTGTGTTTTCTGCCGGCGGTAGTCTTGGGCTTATATTGGTCACGCGGCAGCGCCCGTGGCGTCCTTTTTTCCATGATGGCCGGAGTCGTGACGTTATTGGCCTGGCTCAGCCAGGGCTATGGCAGCCTGCTTCACGAAGTGTTCCCGGCTTTGGTTGTATCCCTGGTCGTTTACACGGCCACAGCCGTGGCCGATGGGTCTCGGGTGGATCTAAACCAGCTGATGACGTCCAGCCCCAGCAAGCCTTGAGGGGCGGGGCAGGGTCTGGAACGTCGATTGGGCTGCGCTACTTGGCTGCAGCCTCTGCGGTTACCTGAGCAATACTAGGCCGCGTGGCAAGGTTGGCCATCAATTCGCGGATTTGCGGGTAGTCTGCCAACAATTCAGCGCCAAACATTTTCTGCCCGATGGCTGATGCCAAACCCATGCTGTAATAGGTGTACAGGTCGGCCAGACTAAATTCCGCTCCAGCAGCGTAAGGTTTGCAAACCATCAGCTGTGACACCGCCTGCATGCCTCGGGCTACGTCTTGACGCGTGGTCTCGATGAGCTCGTCACTGGCGGTGCCGCCAAACATGGCCGCTGGCAGTAATCGTCGGGCTACCAACTCCACGTCCAGCTTAATGTGTAAGGCCAGTTCCAGCGCCTTAGCGGCTTCTAGTGGGTCTGCCGGCAGCAGTGTGGTTTCCGGGTGGGCTCGCTCAAGGTAGCTCACAATGGCCAAAGACTCGGAGATATATTGTCCATTGACCTCGATGGAAGGCATTTTCCCCATGGGACTTCGCGCCAAGTTGTCGTCCTTTTGCGTGGGCGGTGCTTTGACCTCTTCGAAGTCGAGGCCTTTCTCAATCATGGTCGCTTTCACCAGGCTGTAATAGTTGCTCATTCGAAGTCCGTACAGCTTGATCATCACATGCTCCTTTCTTTGTTCTTAATTCTGTCCCACCTGGCACGAGTGTAACCAAGGCTCGGGGGCTTTACCCTAGGGAAGTGGCATTGATTGAGCAAAACCGGTTGAGCAAAAAAATAGACGAACAGGCATCCACTGAAGCGGAGCTGACTGCGCTTAGCGAATTTATTCGAGAGCGGAGTCGCTTGCTTGTAATCACTGGTGCCGGGATCAGTACAGACTCGGGAATTGGCGACTATCGCGATACTGACGGGCAGTGGAAGCGTCCCAAGCCGGTCAGCCACCAGGATTTCATGGCTAACCACCATTGGCGTCAACGTTATTGGGCAAGAAGCCAGCTGGGTTATCCAGCATTTCTGGGCGCGAAGCCAAATGCCGCCCACTATGCGCTGGCTCGGCTGGAGCAGGCCGGTCGCATCTCGGCGTTGGTAACGCAAAACGTAGATCGGCTGCATCAGCGTGCTCAACATCAGCAAGTGATTGATTTGCACGGCAGGCTTGACCAGGTGATCTGCATGAGCTGTCACCAACTCAGCCCTCGAGAAGCAATTCAAGAATGGCTAGAAGCGCGAAATCCCCAGCTGCACTCTCAAGTTGTCGAGTTGGCCCCGGACGGCGATGCGGATCTGGAAATCGACTTTACCGATATTCAGGTGCCAGACTGCGATGACTGCGGGGGCGTGTTGAAACCCAACGTCGTATTTTTTGGTGACAGCGTCGACAAGGCTTTAGTCGAGGCGTTAATGACCAGGGTGACCGAATCCGACGGGGTTCTCGTGGTGGGTTCGTCGCTCATGGTTTTTTCCAGTTTTCGCTTTGTTCGCCATGCCCATCAGAATGTGGTCCCTATCGCAGCCTTAAATAAGGGCGCGACTCGAGCAGATGACTTATTTACCCTCAAGGTGGAACAATCCAGCCAGATCTTGGATCAATTGATACCGTGATAAACAGTTTGCTATGCCGAGGCGACCAGCTAGGCTGGTACTTGCAGCGAATACAAAACTGCGGCTTGAAAATAGAGGACAGAAAATGATCGAAGCAAAGAAATCGTTAGCTCGCCATCAATTGGCCTGCCTTGCGGCACTTCTGGGGCTAGTGACGGTGCTAGGACTTCCCGTGAACGCGTGGACACTGGCTAATGAAGCACAGACAACCCAAGACCCTGCAGCGGTGGGTGGCCAGGATGAGGCCGCTCCCACTGCGCAAACGCGAGTGGACCAGATATTCGCGGATGCCCAGGAAGTTGACGTGGCGGGACAGCGCTGCTTACCGGCAAGACGTATTCGCAGCGTGGACGTCCTCGACAGTCGCACCCTAGTGTTCGACATGGGCCGGGACGAAAACTACCTGGTGCGCTTGAAGCGCGAATGTTTTGGGCTGCGCAGAGACACACCAATCAGCTACGAACTGCACGGCTCCCAGTTTTGTAAGCACGACGGCTTCCGCGCGCTCGAGCGTTGGGGGATTAATCAGTTCGTATCCGGTCCAAAGTGCTTTGTGCCGGCCTTTATCCCCGTGAACGATGAGGAGCGGGAACTTGCCAAGGCTCGGGTGAGAGCAGACCGGAAAGCGAAAATCGCTGCTCGCAAAGCAGAGAAAGCGGCGCGACGGGAAGCTAAGAAGGCGGCACAAGCCGCAGCCAAGCTCCAGCGTCAAAATGCAGCTGAGCAGTTGGCTGACAACGCTTAATCTGCGACTAGGCGCTGATTTTGGCGTGCTGGGAGCGCTAGCGATCCAGAACCAGCTCCGCTAAGGCCTCGAGCTCACTCGGGCTGCGGGCGGACACGTTGAGTGAGGTGACCAGAGTCTGATCCCAGGCTCGCAGCCGGTCCCGGATTTTGTCGATGGAGCCCACTAGGGAAATCTCGTCTGCGAGCTGGTCCAGCACCGCCATAGCCGCTTGATCTTTTTTCCCGGCCAGGTAGAGGTCTTGAATAACGGCCGCTTCGGCTTCAAATCCGAAGCGACTGATTAACTCTTTGTGGAAATTCCGATCCTCGGCGCCCATGCCGCCGATGTAAAGCGCAAGCATGTGTTTGACTGGAATCAGGCCTTTTTGTTCGTCATCGGTGATGTTCACGACAATGCCTTGGGTGACCTCAAAATCCGCCTTCGCGTTGGACAGCGAGGCCGAATATACCTCCTGCCGAAACGGTGAGTAGTACAGCGGCAGCCAGCCGTCGGCAACTTCCGCGGCAAGGACAACGTTTTTAGGCCCTTCGGCCCCCATCATAATGGGCAGGTCCGCACGAAGAGGGTGGACAATGGATCGCAGGGGTTTGCCCAGCCCCCAACTGCCCGCTCCGCTATAGGGCAGAGGGTAGTGTGGCCCGTCATTGGCAACGGGTTCCTCCCAAGCCAGCACCTGTTTGATAATGGAGATGTATTCCCTGGTGCGTGCCAGCGGCTTCGCAAAGATCCCCAGGTTCTAGCTGCCAGATTCGTTGGCACTGGGCTGAGGGGTTCGCGCATAGCCAGTGCCGTTAGTTCTCAGCCTGGACTCGTAGGCATGTGATTGTGAGTGGGCTATAGTAGCCTGGTCTGACGAAACGCCGGAGTTTGCCGCCCAAGGCTGATTGCGATGACCATCGAGCAACACCCACCCAGCAAACGCTCAAAAGGCGCTAATGGCTACAGTACCCAACACGTTGCGGAGCTCCTGGGTCTGTCGGCGGCACGGATTCGTGATTACGTGCGGCGCGGGCTGTTAACGCCTCAGCGTAACCCAGTCGGACACTTTCGCTTTTCTTTTCAGGATGTGGTGTTCCTGCGCGCAGCAAAAGGTTTGACCGATGCCGCCATCAGCGTGAGACAGAGCAATCGTGCGTTAACCAAGCTGAAATCCGACCTACGTCAGCTAGACTCTTTGAGCGCGGTGCGGATTTACGCCAATGGCAGCGTGGTCGAGGTGCAGGATGACGAAAAAGCCTGGGAAGTGGAAAGCGGCCAGCTGACCATGAATTTCTCCATTCAAAAGCTGGCGGCAAACGTCGCAGAGCTGGCCAAGGCAGCGGCTGGTGGGGAGGAAAAGGCGCTCGCGGATCTCGATTCGGACGAATGGTACAACCTCGGCCTGGATCTGGAGGAAGTCGACCCTCTTCAGGCGCCGGATGCTTATCGAGAGGCCATCAAGCTGGATCCATTAAACGCCGATGCTCACGTCAATCTGGGCCGGCTGTACCAGCTCAGCGGTGATCTTCGAAGCGCCAAGCGTCACTACCAACTAGCTCTCGCGTCCCGTCCAGAGCATCAGTTGGCAAACTACAACTTGGGGACAATTTTTGATGAACAAGACGACTGCGAGCGGGCGGCCTTGTTCTATCGAAAGGCCAGCTCAGTGCCGGATGCCCACTACAATTTGGCGCGAATCCGCGAGTTAGAGGGAGATGAGCTGAATGCCAGGCGCCATCTGCGCCTGTATCATCGACTCATTGATCAGGAGGGCTTCTAGCCGCGCGCTATTTTTTGCGCACGTACAGCACCAGCTCGTGATGCACTAATTCGTAACCATGCTCTTCGGCGATTTCATGCTGCAAGGCTTCAATCCGCTCGTTCACGAATTCCATAACGTGTCCGCTGTCGACATCCACCATGTGGTCGTGGTGGCGCTCGGCGGCTAATTCGTAAACCGAGTGGCCGTCGTCGAAATTGTGTCGATCCACCATGCCCGCCGCCTCAAACTGCGTAAGCACTCGGTAGACCGTGGCAAGGCCTACGGTTTCTTCTGAATTCAGCAGTTTTTTGTACACATCTTCGGCGCTCATGTGATGAGGATCGGCCTGCTCGAGTACTTCGAGAACGGAACCGTGCAGCTCTTCGACCTGGAGAATGACATCGGCGAACAACATGACCTTTCCAATTCGAAACCGGAGATCACCAAGAAGCTCCTCAAGATGTTGCGCGACTGGCGCGATGAGGTGGACGCCAAGATGCCGAAGGTAAAGACGGCGCAGAGCCAAAAGAAATCCTCCTCGATCACCAGCCCCAACCTT
>CAZWQK010000152.1:0-5105 GCA_964635835.1 uncultured Pseudomonadales bacterium | reverse complement strand
GCGCGCGGCCATGACCTGGGGGCTGGATGAGGATCAAGTTGAGTGGCAAGACGGTCAGGCGGTTCCGGGTCCCGGGGTGAACGCCGACGTTAAGCCGCTGAGCTTAGCCGAGCTTGCGCGCAAAGCCGGCAAGACCGGTGGGCCCATTACCGCTCGAGCATCCCTGAATGCACAGGGCGCTGGCGCAGCGTTTTCGGTGAACTTTGGTGATCTGCGGGTAGATCCCGAGACCGGCAAGGTCGACGTACTGAGCTTTACCGCTATTCAAGACGCCGGGAAGGCCATTCATCCAGCCTACGTTGAAGGCCAGATGCAGGGCGGAGCGGTTCAGGGCATCGGCTGGGCGCTGAACGAGGAATACATTTTTGACGAGAACGGTGTGCTGGAAAACGCCGGCTTCCTGGATTACCGGATTCCAGTGGCGTCAGATTTGCCCATGATCGATACCCAGATTGTAGAGGTGCCGAACCCTAGCCATCCCTTCGGTGTACGCGGGGTTGGAGAAACCCCCATCGTGGCACCCTTGGCGGTTTGCGCTAACGCGGTGTCTCGTTCACTGGGCAAGCGGGTAACGGATCTGCCCATGTCACCGCCGCGGCTGTTGGATGTCATTGAAGGTTAGGCCTTCAGGATCTACGTGAACCGCTATGCATCGCTATGAATCCTAAAGGACTCTGCCAGTGGGTAGGGTCCGTGGTTTGACGCGAGGCCTGCGTGGTTAAAGTTGTGTTGTCTGCCCCCATGCTCAAGGCCACTGAGGGGCAGCGCCAAATTGAGATGTCCGTGGACAATTTTCGCGAGCTGACCCAGGGACTGCTGCAGCGCTGGCCCCAGCTTGAGGAACCGCTACAGCGCTCGGCAGTAGCCATTGACGGACAGATATACCAAGACGCCTTCGCAGAACCGTTAGAAGCCGACAGCGAGGTTTTTTTCATGCCTCGTATCGAAGGCGGCTGAGGACAATAAAAAGTAGCTGAAGTAGGGGGGCGGTGCGATGAATATTAGCTTTGGTCGAGAGTACGAGCTCTTCCGGGATGAGGTTCGCGAATTTTTGCATGCAAACCTCACTGACGAACTACGCGACGCCCAGCGCTTTTGTCCGGGTATTTTCCTGGATTACGAGCACAATATTGTCTGGCACAAAATTCTCTATAAGAAAGGCTGGGTCGCGCCGAACTGGCCCGAGGAATTCGGCGGCACCGGTTGGGACCTGATGCAGCGTTACATTTGGTCGATTGAAAAAGCTCAAGCGGGAGCCCCGGACACTGCGCCCATGAGCCTGGGTATGTGCGGTCCTATGCTCATTGGCTGCGGCAGCAAGGCTCAGCAGGAAGCGTATCTGCCCAGGATTCTCTCCGGAGAGGACTACTGGTGTCAGGGTTACTCTGAGCCTGGCTCGGGTTCGGATCTGGCCAGCTTGAAGTTAAAAGCTGTGTCCGACGGTGACCACTACCGGCTCAATGGCTCGAAGATTTGGACCAGCCATGCGCACTACGCGAACAAAATGTTTTTGTTGGTGCGAACAAACGATGAGGGTAAGCCCCAGGAAGGCATCACGTTTTTGCTCCTGGACATGGCGACACCGGGGGTTCGAGTAGAGCCCATTCGTTTTGCCTCGGGTACCCATGAGGTAAACCAGGTCTTTTTCGACGACGTGCGCGTACCCAAAGCCAACGTGGTGGGTGAAGAAAACAAAGGCTGGCAGGTGGCCAAGTATCTGCTGGAGTTCGAGCGGGGCGGCGCTACCGGCAACGCCGCGCGCAAGGTTGGACTGGCGCGGCTGCGTAAGCTGGCCCAGATGATCCCCCAGGGCGCATCCACATTGGCGGACGACGCTGACTTTATTCGTAAGCTGGATGAAACCGCAGTGCAGCTTGAGGCCATCCAGTTCACCGAATTTCGCATGATGGCGGCGTTATCCAAGGGTCAAAGCCCCGGGCCAGAGTCGTCGGTGCTTAAAGCGCTGTCTGCGGAAATTCAGCAGCGCATCAGTGAGCTGGCTGTGGAAGCCATAGGCCAATACAGTGCTGTGCATCAGCCCGAGGCACGGACCGTGGGCAGTAATGTCGCTACCGTTGGGCCCGAAGCCGGAGTGGTGGCGTTTTCCCGCTACTTCAATTTACGCGCCAGTTCTATTGCCGGCGGCAGTAACGAAGTTCAACGCAACATCATGGCCAAGCTCGTTCTCGGCCTGTAGCGGCCAAGGTTGACGGAGGTAGATGTGGCCACAGCGCGAAATTTTAGATTTCTACGACGCCAAGGGTCTCGATGAGGACTTCTATTTAGACATGTGGCTGGAGTCCGGAGACGTTCAGCTTATCTCCAATCACACTGTGGCCCATGCGCGCACCGCATACGAAGATGGTGAGGACCAGCGTCGGCATTTGCTGCGTCTGTGGCTGTCTCTGCAAGGCGCCTAGGCGAGCCAACTCTCATGTGCTAACGCTCTCGCACGGGTCGTCATATCCTCGGGCCAGTTCTCGGTGTGGATGAAAAAGGCTGCTCTGTTTCGTCGATATAGGGCCCGCATGGATTCCTCAAAGCCCGCTAAATCACCGCAGAGGGCCTGCCAGATGGGTTTGGTCATGTACCTGATGCTCCTCGTTAATTCGCGGCGTATGCAATGCGTGTAGGTTTCGGGCTCACTGGCTGGAGTCCTCGTTTTGCAGTGTCAAACGTTTTTCGCCCTGACGCTGTTTCATGACGAACACCATCAGCGGCAGATAGACGGCGAAGGTGAACCAGTAGGGTAAATCCGGGTTGATTTGGTAGAAGAACCCGCCCAGTAACGGCCCAAGAGTGAAACCCAGGGGGGCGCAGGATCCAGCGATGCCAGCAACGGCGCCTTGTTCGTGGGGCTCAACGGCTAATGACGCGCCGGCAGAGAAGGCCGGCCCTGCTACACCCATGGCAGCGCCCTGGAGCACCATAGCGAAAATCATTAGGCCTTGGCTCTTCGCCATTGCCAGACAAGCGAAGGCAATGGCCAGTACAGGCAGTGCGATGCGCAACCACTGAAACGGCGTGAGATTGATGCGCTGCATCAGACCGATTTGGCTGACCAGGGACGCCGCCGCTGAGCAGCCCATGGCGAGACCAAAAGTTTGCGCGGTTTCGACCGCATCGAGCCCCAGCACATCCTGAAAGCGAAAGGCCAGAGTCTGCTGAACTAGGGCCATGCCCATAAACATCAGTGCGCCGACGATTATGTAGGGCAAAATCCTAGGGTCGAAGTAACTGAGTTTCTGCGGTTTTCCCGAGGCGGCCAGGTTTGGCGGTGGTGGACTCCTGGGGATATCCGGCAGCAAGAAAATCACGAACAGAGCCGTGGTGATGGCCACGCCGGATGCCACCCAAAGCGGTGTTAACAGGGTGATGCCCGCCAGTAGCCCGCCCAGGGCCGGACCCAATATGCTGCCGAAATTGTTGGCGGCACCGACAGCGCCCATGCCCTTGGTGCGGGTGGCAACAGAGGTGATGTCGGCCATGTAGGCGCTGCTCGAAGGCATGATGGCGGACATCACACTGGCGTGCATGACGCGAGTAAGCATCAGCAGCAGGTAGCCGGTAAGAGGCAGCAGCAGACCGATCAAGGTGGCGTGGAAAACCGAAGCGAACAATAGATTGCCGCAGGCGTAGCCAAATAAGCCAAGAACCATGACCCGCTTGCGGCCCCAGCGATCACTGAGTCTGCCCCAGCGCGGACTGGCCAAAAAAACCACTAAGGAGGATGCGGCGATAATGGAGCTGATTTGGAGTTCGCTCATGCCCACTTCTCGACCCAGGGGCCCTAAGATGGCGAAGAGCACGGTGAACCCAAAGCCCACACTGACCAGTGCTGTTAATAAAATTGCTCGGGCGTAGCGAAATTCTTTTGGCGCAAGTACCAAGCTAGCGGTCCCGGCAGGTTTGGGTGAAGCTGACACAAAAGTCCAAACAAAGCGGAGCGGGGCGGCAGTCTATCCGAATCCGGTCGGGAAGCGTAGGCGGCGGGTCTCGCGTCGTTGGCGGCGTTGGGTGACAATGCCTGGGTCGACAATTAGAGAGATAAGCGGTAGCTGATGAGCCACATTGATCCCAAGCAATCTACTCGCGCCAGTGAGCGCGTGACTGCACAGCGAAAAACAACGAATCGGACCTTGCGCACGATTTTGCTGGGCACCATTGCCATGATTGGCGGTGTGATTTGGCTGGGCGATCAATATGGCGTTGAGCGCGAGGAGACACTAAGTCTGCTGCTGGCCAGCGCCAGTTTTGTTGGCGTGTTGGCGCTGGCGGGTGTGGTGGGCGCTATTGTGATTTGGCTTGTCCGCCGCTTGCTGGGGTCAGGCAAAAAATAAGCTTTGCCCTAGAGTGATGCCCCGTAGCGCCAACGCGGCAGGTAGTCGTTTTTCGGGTCCAGTGAGAACAGGACTTGGGTCGCCTTGCCGGAAATGGCGGCGACGGGGACGAAGCCGAAACGACGATAGTCGCCACTGTTATCCCGATTGTCCCCCATCACCAGATAATAGCCCGGTGGCACCGTGGTTTGTTCGAATGCGCCGGCCTGTCCCGAGGATTCGCTGAGATCAAGAAATATCCGTTGTTGGCCCAGTAACGCCGATTCCCGCAGCTGGCGGCGGTGACCGAAATCCCGCCGCAAATCTTCTGGCCACTGCTCCTCTGGCACTGGCTCATAGGTGGCGTTAACGCCGTTAACGCGCAGTACGCTATTGAGCCAACTCACCCTGTCGCCGGGCACACCGATCACCCGCTTCACCATCAACGCGTTGGTGTTAGGTGCGTCAAATATGACCACGTCCCAACGCTTGGGTTGCCGCCACTGCAGCACGGGCTGGGTGGTTAAGGGCAGTCTCAGGCCAAAGGCCAGTTTGTTCACCAAGATGCGATCGCCGGGCAGAATGGTTGGTGCCATAGATCGAGAAGGCACGTGGTTCCAGTCCACGACCATGCTGCGAACCAGGAAAATAATCAGCAGCAAAAACAGCAGGCCCCGCCATTGCCGCCAGGGTGACTGCACCGATTACTGACTCACAGGCTGGCTAGTCATGGGGCGAGTTATTGGCAGCCTCAAGGGCCGCTAACTGCTCTGGTGTGGCATCGGT
>CAZWQK010000151.1:0-5111 GCA_964635835.1 uncultured Pseudomonadales bacterium | reverse complement strand
CCCAACCCGCACCAATAGGACTCACGGCTCCAGCCATAATGGTTAACATGCCGAAGCCCATGACTCGCCCGAAGGAGGCGACGCCGAACCGGGAACTGTACATAAGACCCATCAAGGGCAAGATGCCGCCGCCAGATATTCCCGTGGCCACAGTGGCAACGACTAACACCGGCAGGGTTTGGGCGTAAAGTACAAGAACTAAGGCGATGATGGTGGCAACGTTTGCCACCCAATAGAGCTTGCGATGATCTACGCGATCGCCCAGCGCGCCGAAAAAGAGCTTGCCAGCCACCATTGAGACCGAGGTAAGCGCAATTAAATTGCCGGTTACCGTGGTGCTAAGGCCGATGTCGCGAACGATGATGCCAAGATTAAATTGCAGAGTACCAAAGGCCATGCTTAGCGGCGCCAGCCCGCAAAATGGAATCCAAAAAATACTGGTCGTTAGAATTTCTCGAGTAGTCCACATGCGCTGGTCTGAGACGTGGCCGGTTGCCAGAGTGTCCGTTTGTCTAGGTGATCGGCTAAGCACCAGCAGGGTCAACGGCAAAATTACGGCAACCGCCAGAATTAGGAGATAGTTCAGGGTGTCGCGCCAGCCAACCTGCAACAGCCAGGCGGAAACCAAAATGGGCAAAATGATGCCCCCTACATTAGTGCCAATGGCGGAGATGCCCAGTGCGAAACCGCGATTGTCGGTAAACCATCTGCTGACTAAGGTCTGGGCCGCCAGGGTTCCCATCATGGTCATGGTGATTGGCAGTAAGGTGGCATACACCAACCAAAGGTGCCAAAGCTGTGTTGCTTGTTGAGCTAACAACAGGCCCGCGACCATACAGGTCAGGCCAGTCAAAATAACCCACTGTAACGGATAGGTATCCAGGGCCCGCCCAGCGAGGGGGCCTAATACGCCAGCGCCTATTTGCAGTAAGGCAATGGTCAGCATCAGGTCACGCCTGCTTGAGCCAAACTCCTCCAGCCAGGGTAGGGTAAACAAGGTAAAGCAGTAGATGATCATGCCAACGCTGATGGCCTGCAGGACGACGCCATAGGCCACCACCACCCAGCGGTAATAGTGATCGGGTATCCAGGGTTGTTGGGCGGTCACGTTCATAGTTCGTATTCTGACTTCTTTGTTACGGCCGCGGTTTGCGCCGATTGGATCAATCTGGCTAGCGCGAGAGTCTACGGTTTATCGGTGCACATGGCTTCTTTACATATAGCGCCGGGGGAGGTAGCGGCGAGGGCCAGGCTGTTTCCGACAAAAGAGTCGAGCTCTCCGCAGCCTTGAAAATTGTTGGCCCTTCATGGCTGCTAAGGCAACTTGCTGGGAGTGGCGTTTTGCTGAGGCCATGCGCAATGATGGTCAGTATCAGGGCCAGCGAATCTTAAGCCCTAAAACCGTCGCCTACATGAGCACAAATCCTTTGCCGACCGGCATGATCATGGGCGGCTTTGGCGAAGACCCTGATGGCGCACCGCGAGACGTTGGAATGGGTTTTGGATTGGGTTTTGGTGTCATCACCAATCCGGTGGCGAATCAAGTCATTGGCAGTGTCGGCGAATACAGCTGGGGTGGCGCTGCCGGAACCGTATGTTGGATTGACCCGGTTGAGGAGCTGGTGGTTGTGAGTATGATCCAGCTGATGAGATCCCCCTGGCCCTTGCGCTCAGATCTCAAGGTAGCCGTTTACCAAGCCCTCGACGAGCTTTACTAAATCCACAAGTCTGCAGACCATTGACTACACAAGGGTGGAATGTGGCAAAGCGGAAAAGCAGAAAAGCAGAAAAGCAGCAAAACAGAAAAGCGGCAAAACAGACAAGCCAACAAATAGGCAATCAGACACAAGGAAGAGGCAGCTACGTGAGGTTATGGCAAAAACTGCTCATGGTTTTGGTAGTACTGGTTGGTGCCAGTTATTTCGGGCGTCATGGACTGGTGCGGGTTTTGGATCAGCATGCGTATGAGCCGACCCTTGCCGCCTGTGTGGCCGTGCTAGAGCTTGTGGAAAGGCAGCGGCTGGAAATAGAGCTGCGGTCCTACTGTAATGTGCGCATGGTCACCATGGCTGCCGCTGCTTTTGACGAGGCAGCAAAATAGCGTCCAGCATTCTTCTCCCAGCGGGCAAGCCCTAATCTAAAAACTCCAGGGCCTGGAGCCCAGCTGCTCGTCCGCTAAGCAAAGCGCTATCAAGATCGTTGCCAACACACCAATCCCCAGCGCAAATGAGCCGGCGCTGTGGGTCCGTTAAACAGGGCTGGGATACCGGATTTGCGACACCAGCGTAAAGCCAGCGGTGTATCTGCTGGTGGCCAATATCCATACCGCGCCAGCCTTGTTCTTTGAGCTTCTGCAGCAGCATTGCGGCCACCTGGTCGGCATCCAGGTCGACGTTGCGTTGGCTCCAATGTCGATCAGCCTGAACGGTGTAGCCATACCAGTTCTCGGGATAGGGACGACTTTTGCTGGTTTCGTCGATAACCCTGGAAATGATGTCCCCTGGCTCTGGCTGGTTTGGCTCAGCAAGGGGTTCCTGAGTTGCCAGCATGAGTGTCCAGCAGGCCAGGGGTTGGCGATCCAGCAGCGCAGATAGAACCTGACCCCGATGCTTAGCGAGAATGTAGGCTGCCTGAACTGGCGGGGTGGTGGTAATGATCAGATCAAAGGCCGTCGGCAGCGCGGTATCCTGAACAATCAGCTGCCATTTACGGTTCCCTTCGTGCCAGTGGGCCTGGGTTACGGCGGTGTTCAAGTGTACGTCCAGGTCAACAGCCAGTGCCTTGCCCACGTTGTTGATGCCGGTAGGCGACACGAACTTAGTTGGCCCTGAATACGGCTGGGTGTGCCAAGGCACCAAATTGGCGGCATCGCGAAAGTGTTGCCAGGCCGTGTCGCTATTGACTGGGTCATTGGGCGTGAGGACCTGGGCGATGTCCTTGGCCTGGGTTTCCGTGAGATACGCGGTGCCATGATCGAAGCGCAAGGTTGCTCCCTGGTACTCAACCCGGCGAGTCGCCATGCGGCCACTGACACCGCGGCTTTTGTCAAAGATCACGCTGGGGATCCCAGCGCTGTGCAGTTCACGAGCCGCTGTAAGGCCGGTGAGGCCCGCGCCGATAATGGCGACGGTGGGTGTGGCCACAGGTAAAACCTCCGGAAAAAGTTAGACGATAAAGTTTGCGAGTCGAATTGTCCTAGACAATTTGGCGTTAACGGCAAAGAAACGAGCAAAAATCTAGAAAATCCAGGAAATGTCCACGTTAATATGGCGAATAACTTTGACATGCCGGCGGCTTGTCCCGATCATATGCTCATGATCTTAGACACCACAGAAAAACGAAACCAAGGCCGAGCGAAGGGCTCAGTGGTAACACGCGCAAAAGTCGCACGTAATGGCAGCCAATGGGAACGTCCCGCCGCAGTTTGGGTGATCTCTTTGGTCGCTGCCGTGGTGTTTGTCAACGCGCTGCAGTAACAGTCCCTCAAGCGCTCGCCTCGCCCCTCCTCCTCCCCCTGAGGCGAGCGCTTTTTTCTCTTCGATGGGGCCCTTCGATGAGCGCGCACAGCACAACCTACGACCTTCGAGCACCCAAATCAGCCGCAGACCTGTCGGTAATCAACGACGTCATTTCTGCAGCCGTTGCCAGTTGGCCAACGTCCGACCGGCTGAAGCGCCTGGCTATGGCGCCGTTGCAGTATCGCGGGGTGGATCTTCAAGATTTTGAATTTCTCTTGTGTTATAAAGCGCACGCTTGTCTGGGCGTCGCTGCCTGGCAGCCCAGTGTTCCCCTCACTTCTCAACAGACAGCAGTCTTGGAGTGCGGCGCGAACCGGGCGGAAGCCAAAGCGGTGCTCCTGCACGGTCTCTATGTGAGCGCGCAAGCGCAGGGCCGAGGCATCGGTGGTATTTTGCTCGATGAATTGACTTGTCGAGCAAGGCGGGAGAGCTATTCCAGCATTCAAGTGCGGGTAGAGCGTTTTTCCACCAGCTACTTTGAGCAAAAGGGTTTTCGTTTACTCACGAGTGAGGAGGAGCCAGGCTTCCAGCCGGCCTCTTATCCATATCGCTATGTGTTGGATTTAGGCCCAAGCGCAGAGGGGGATAGCAAAACCACGGTGAAACAAGCGCTTTAAAACTTAGCGGTTAAAGGAAAACGCGAAATGCTCAGAAAAGTTCTCGGTATTCGAGTTGCTCTCGGCGCATGTGCCCTGTTGTTTGGAACGTTGCTCAGTTCCACATCTCTGGCGGCGGATGCGGGCGAAAGTGCAGCTTTTAAACACCACTGTGTGACGTGTCACGGCTGGGAGGGTAAATCTAATGATGCCCGCTACCCCAATTTGGCCGGCCAAAACGCTGCCTATCTAGTCAGCCGGTTGAAGTATTTTCGCGCTGAAGAAGAACCCGGCAACCAGATGAATGCTCAAGCGGTACTTCTTTCCGATGAAGAAATCGACATCATTGCCGAATATTTCAGCAAGCAAGCGAACTAGGAGCAAACTATGACCATCAAGAACTTACTCCTTAAATCCGCTGTTGTTGCCAGTGTAGGCTTGCTAGGCGCCTGTGGCGATGAGCAAGTTGACGGGGCAGCGTTGGCTGCTGAAAAAGGCTGCGTCGCCTGTCACGGCACCAAGGGTAAGGCGATTGCGCCCATGTACCCAAATTTAAACGGCCAGTGGGAAACCTATTTGCGCAAGCAGCTGGTGGCCTATCGAGACGGATCGCGCAAGAACGCGATTATGGCGCTGCAGGCGCAAAACCTGACCGATGACGAAATTGCGGTACTCGCCGCCCACTACGGCAACTAGATCAGTAACTCCACCGTGGTGGCTTAGGTCAGGGCAACAGGCCGTTCGCCCTGACCACCCAAGACAGTCAACAGACGCATTTTTCTCGAGGATCCGTGAAGCGGCGCAAAGTGCCGTTGTTATCGTTTGCCTGACGCTGCTGGCGGGCTGTTCAAAGCCCCAGTCGATCAACGACGTTGCGCCAGTATCCCGGCAGCAGGCTGTCGTTATCCCAGTAGTCAATCCCAGCCGCGCTGATGAATACGCGGGCTCGGAAACCTGTGCTACGTGCCATCAGCAAGCCTATGACCATTGGCAGCAG
>CAZWQK010000150.1:0-5118 GCA_964635835.1 uncultured Pseudomonadales bacterium | reverse complement strand
TCCATCCCGCCAGAATGGCCATGGTCAGCAACGCCAGCGTTAGCAACATCAGCACCGTATTCACCTCAAACCACAAGATGAAATAAAAGGATGTCATTAGCGTGCCCATCGCGCTGCCCAAGGTGGACACGAAATATAGCGTGCCCGCCACCTTGCCGCTTTCTTCCACCTTTGTAACCAGCAATCTCACCGAGTAGGGCGAGATCATGCCTAGAATTACCGTAGGTAAGAAAAACAGGAAGGCGGACGCGACCAGGGATCCGTACCTTGGATCTTCAATGTGAACAAAAATAAACGTCATTACCGGTTCGGCGAACAGGATCAGCGGGTAAAGCAGTACAGCGCCGAGCCCGAAGATGCTAGCGAAGCGGGTGAGTGAAGGGTTGTGGACAGAAAGCTTGCCGCCGAGCAAGTAGCCCAAGGACAGCGACAGCATAAACACGGTAATAATGCTGCCCCAGACGTAGACGCCGCTGCCGAAGTATGGGGCGAGGATTTTGCCGCCCAAAAGCTCAACAGACATGATGACGAAACCGCCGCAAAAGGCGAGCAGGTGGATGAGGGGAATCATCGCGCAGGGTCGATCATAGAATTCAGGCCCCGACCGGGTGGCAAAAAACGGCTAACGCTGTTTTGGCATCACCTCTTCCGTAGGTGCGCCGCTGTCTTTCCAGCCGCGATATCCATCACCAATATGACAGACATGCTCTAGCCCCATGTCTTGTACGGTTTTTGTGGCCAGGGCAGATCGCCAGCCACTTTGGCAGTAAAAAACCAGCTTTTTACCCGAAGCAAAAACCTCCTTGTGATAGGGGGATGACGGATCCACCCAAAATTCCAGCATGCCTCGCGGCGCATGAAATGCGTTGGGCACCTTGCCTTCGCGCTCCAGCTCGCGAGGGTCTCGCAGATCAACGAAAACCGCATCGTCGTTTTCAAGCAGCGCTTCGGCAGCATCAAGGTCCAAGGTTTCAATTTCCGCCAGTGCTCGGTCGATTAAATCGCGGTGGCTGACTTTCAACATGGTTATTTTCTCGCTGTTAGTTAGGCGCTGGCCTTATTTGCCCTGCCAGTTTGGAGCGCGTTTTTCGGCAAAAGCTTTGGGGCCTTCAATGAAATCTTGGCTGCTCCTCATGGCTATTACCGTATCGTATTTGGCCTCCATGGCGTCTTGCAGGGAGGCGCTATCAAGGCTTTTATAAACGACGTCTTTGCTGGCGCGAATGGACAGTGGCGCGCAAGCGCAGATTTGCTTGGCCCAATCCATGGCCGTATCCATCAGCTGCTCGTGGGGCACTACATCGTTTACAAAGCCCAATTCCTTACCTTCATCCGCACTCACATGCCGGCCGGTCAGGATCATACCAAGTGCGCGCTTGGGGCCGATTTGACGTGGTAGTCGATTAAGCCCGCCAGCCAAGGCCGCAAGGCCAACCTTGGGTTCAGGTAGGGCAAACTTGGCGTTTTGCGAGGCAATAATTAAGTCGCAGGCCAGGGCGATTTCGAATCCGCCACCCATGGCGACGCCGTTGACCGCGGCGATCACGGGCTTATTCATGTCGAATCGTGAGGTCAATCCGCCGAAACCTCTCGGCGTTGGTACGCGTTCGCCGCCCTCGGCCTGGTAACGCAGATCGTTACCGGCGCTGAAGCCACGGCCTTCACCGGTGATGATGGCCACCCACATATCGTCATCGGCGGCAAAGTCGTCAAATACCAGGCCCAACTCAGCATTAGCCAAAGGATGCAGCGCGTTTAATCGGTCGGGTCGATTCATCCTCACGGTCATAATGTGGTCGGCTTTCTCGACGATAGAATATTCACCCATGAGCGTTCTCCTCAAATTCGCTGCTGTAGATTGGTCGGGTTCGGTGCTTGCACCCAAGACCCGACTTTAACTGAAGGGTTTACGGTGTGCACAGTTGTTGAAGTCGATAAGGTCTGCAGGCCCGTCACCATCACTCAGACGCAATTGAGTCAGACTGCAGTTTTCAAAGTGGTAGCGCCCCCATTCGGAAGGGGCGTTATGCAGAAGTTCGCCCAGAGCAATGGCCATTGCGGCGCCGTGGCTGACAACTAGGACAGTATCATCGGTGCTATGGGCAGCGCTGATGTCCTGCAGGCTTTGGCGCATTCGCTGGGCCACAGTGGATAGGGCTTCACCATTGGGTGGGGCCCAAGCTGTGTCGCTGTTTAATCGCTCGACCAAATTGTGTTCTCTGTTGAGATCAACAAAGCGCATGTCTTCCCAGTCGCCAATGGACATTTCCGCCAACCCATCCACAACCTCGTGGTGGGCTCTGGACGTGGGCGCAGCCAATGCGCCGGTATGGCGACATCGTCCCAGAGGACTGGTGTAAACGGCGGTTAAATGTTCGGTTCGGGCGAGGTGACGCCCGGTGAGGTAGGCCTGCCACCGTCCTCGCATTGTTAAAGGTGTGTCCGTTGAGCCATGCCAGCGACCAAGTTTGTTGGCCGCGATTTGCCCATGTCTGAGCAGCAAAATTCGTGGTGCCATGACGGTATCCTGTTACGGCGGGTTAAAGCAGTGGTTATGCAACTAAACGTTTGGCGACCAAGCAGCCGACTAAGTCACCTTCCACGTTAACGGCAGTTCTGAAAGTGTCCAGCGGTCGTTCGATAAGGAGCAATAAGCCAATAGCCTCCAGTGGTATGCCTACGGCCAGCAGCACCATTTGCATACCAGCCATTGAGCCTGAGGGAATCCCGGGAGCACCCACCGAGGACAGCATAGCAACCAAAAATATTGCAACAATACCCGTGGTGCCAAGGTCGATGCCGAACATATAAGCCAAAAATACCGCGGCTATGCCCTCGAATAACGCCGTGCCGTCCATGTTTGCAGTCGCGCCAAGGGGCAGCACAAAAGCGCTATAGGGCTGCGAGACACCAAGTTTTGTCTGTGCCGTGGTCATCGATAGGGGCAGGGTGGCGGCACTGGATGAGGTAAATAATGCCGTTAGCATTGGCTGGCTGGCCGCCCGTAAAAACTGCAGCGGGTTCATGCCTGAGGCCAGCCACGCGATAGCTGGAAGCACAATTAACCCGTGGAATAGGGTGGCCGAGAAGACAACGCCAGCCAGCTGCCCAAGGGCAGCCAGTGTCGAGAAGTCGATTTTCTGCGCCAATTGAAACGTTATAGCAAACAGACCGATGGGCAGTGTGGTGAGAATCCAGCCGGCCAATCGGTACGTTACCTGGGCCAGCTCATCAAAAATTTTGGGCAGTTTGGAGTCCTCGGGCAGGACCACTGCAGCAGCCAGGCCAATGAAGATTGCACCAACCAAAATGCCTAAAACGTTCATCTCGCTGAGAGAGTTGAACGGGTTGACCAGCATACGCTGCAGCAGGTTGTTGAGCAGCGCAAAGGTCGAGCCATCGCCAGGATCGATCAACCGCGCAGATTGAGCGGTCACATCGCCCAACGCGCTGGGGTTTTCGATCAACGGTGGGAACGCAGTCCACGGGTGGTAGAACAGCACCACCAGCAAACCAATCACCACGGCAATGCCGGTGGTGGTGAGGTAGTAGGCAATGGTGACAGAGCCGAGACGACCCATTTGCCGGGCTGCTCGTAACTGCATAACGCCGGCGATTAGCGAGAAAAAGATCAGCGGCGCAATAATCATCTTCAGGGCGGAGAAGAACGCTGTCCGCAGCAGTTGGGTCAGTTGATCTAGCCAAACGGTATCCGGAAAACTAACCGCGCAAAGCCAACCGAGAATTGCAGAAACAAGAAGTAACGGCGCAAACCATCGTGCGTGCATAACTGGATCCATCGTCAGATTGTGGCGCTCCCCAATAAAGCGTGAATGGCTTTGCGCGTGCGCGGGAACCTGAAGCCGGTCATGTTGCCTTGGACGGCATTGATTAGCAAAACCCTGGCATTGGTCCAGCTTCCAAGCCTCGCTTGCCTCCATGCCCAGGGTTACACTGGCGTCATCCTTGCTGTTGCCGAGAGCCTTGTGTCCAAGCGCTTTTTCAGATCTTTGTTGCTAATGCTGTGGGCTGTTGCTCTTTTGGCCTGTGGTCGGTCAGCAAGCGATGACGTGAAGCCAGGGAAAACGGCTGGTGAATATCGCACGGTTACCGGCTCTACTATGGGTACTTATTATCGGGTTCTCTATCGCCCTAGCGAGGGCTGTGAAATCTCGTCGGCAGATGCGGATCGACTGCTGGAGGAGTTCAATCTCAGCCTATCCACCTATATTTCAGAATCCGAAATCAGCAGATTCAACGGCGCGGCTGCGGATCAATGGATAGATTTAACGCCAAGAATGAACCAAGTCCTGCAGGCGGCCTTCGAGGTCTGGCGAGAAAGCCAAGGGGCATTCGACGTAACCATCGGCCCCTTGGTCAATCTTTGGGGTTTTGGGCCGTCTGAAGTGGTGACGTTGCCAACCGCAGAGGCTCAGCGCGCCGCCAGCCGCTGGGTAGGCATGCAGCATCTTCGGTTAGACCACGCCAATGCCCGGGCGCAAAAGACGGCCGCTGAGGTTTATGTGGATCTGTCTGCCCTCGCTAAGGGTTTGGGTGTGGATGAGCTAGCGGCAAGTCTTGTTGCTCGCTCGTGTAAAGACTTCATGGTGGATATTGGCGGTGAAATGAGACTCGCCGGGTTAAACGCAAAAGGGCGACCCTGGCAGATTGGAGTTGAGCGACCCATTCCTGGACGATTAGGTTCGATTCAAAGAGTTCTGGTGGCATCCGATGTTGCTGTAGCCACCTCTGGGGATTACCGAAACTTTCGTGAGGTAGATGGTGTTCGGGTGGATCATGTCATTGACCCGCGTAGTGGCTTGCCTGCAGACAATCAAGTGGTATCGGTCACCGTCATCCATCCTGAGGCTATGTTCGCCGACGCCTATGCCACATCGATCATGGTGCTGGGCACGGAACCAGGGCTGGAGCTGGCACGACGATTGGCGCTACCGGTGCTGATTATCCAGAAAAATGCTGATGGACGCTTCCGGGAGCACTATACTGAGTACATGAACGCGTTTTTGCTCACACCAACGGAGTAGCCATTGGAAACAATCGTCGTTGCTTTTTTTGTCATGCTTGAATACTGTTTATTTATACAGTAAATTGGCTTTT
>CAZWQK010000149.1:0-5129 GCA_964635835.1 uncultured Pseudomonadales bacterium | reverse complement strand
CGGCATTGGTCTTTGCCTGGATACCCTGTGGATGTACGTCGGCGTTTTGGACTACGGCTCTGCGTCGATAAGCCTGCCGCTGGGCATGGAGCTGGCACCACCGTGGATCATTATGCTGTGGCTCGCCGTTGGCCTGAGCATTCGGCACAGCTTGTACTTTTTAGTTAACCGACCGTTATTTGGGGCACTGCTGGTTGGATGCGGGTCACCGCTGTCCTACCTTACTGGCCAAAGTTTCGGTGCGGTGACCATTCCGGCTCTAGAAGGGCTCGGGATACTGGCCTGCGTTTGGATCCTATTGTTTTACGTTGTCTTTAATCGGGCGAAAACACAGCTAACCGCTCAGTAGTGCATGTGTCATTATCAAGGGTGGGGATGGGGAGACCCGTAAATAGCGCAATGTGGTTTAGGAAATCACCGTGAATATTCGACGAACCAAGCTAATGACCAAGCTGGGCCGAGTTGTGGCGCTGCAGGTGTTCTTGATCAGCGTGGCGGTGGCCGCGGGAATTTACATCACCAATACCATCATTGAAGATTTCCTGATCACTGAGGCTCTGGAAAACGAAGCCGCACACTTTTGGCAGCTGCGGGAAACCAATCCAGATCATGCCTTGCCGAACACGGCGAATTTGCGCGGTTACCTGGTCGATCCGGCAGCGGATTCCTCGTTAGCAACGACAGCAGACGGCCTGCCCGCTGAGGCGTTGCTGCAGTCGCCGGGTTTTATCGGTCGCGTCGCCATCGGGGACGATTCGCCCAAGGTCTATGTGAGCCAGCCAGACCCCGCCACCGGTCCGCGGCTCTATCTGGTTTTTGCCAGCGAAGAGGTTTCCCAGCTGGCACTGTACTTTGGTATTTTGCCGCTGTCTTTGGCGCTGTTGATCGTCTACGGCTTTTCGTTTTTGACGTACCGACTCTCTCATCGCGCCATATCTCCCATCGTGAAGTTGGCGGACTATCTTGAGGATTTTCGTTTTGGCGGCTACAACCAGCCAGCAGTAGACCTGAGCGATTTGCGTGCCCTGGCCAACGTCGAGGTGGATGTGATGATCGACGCCATCGACAGCTTTGCCGAACGGCTGGATACCTTTATCGAGCGCGAACGAATTTTTACCCGCGACGCCAGCCACGAACTGCGTACGCCCATCGCGGTATTCAAAGGCTCACTGGATCTGCTCCAGCGTAAGTCCGACCGCTCTGAAGACGACAGCAAGGCTTTTGCTCGCATGCGGCGCACTGTGGATGACATGGAGGGGCTGATTGAAACGCTCCTGTTGTTGGCTCGAGGGGAAGACGTTGAGCGCATTGATGAAATTCGCTGCCTCAACGATCTGGTGCCGGGATTTGTCGAGCAGGTGGCGGATCTTGCCGACGCTCGCGGGCTGGATTTGAGCATTGACGATCAAGCGCAGCTTTGGGTCAAAGCCCCAACTCGAGTGATTCAGATCATCCTGATAAACCTGCTACGCAACGCCATCAACTATACCCAGCAGGGCTCTGTCGTGGTGCGGATCAGCAAAAATGCCATCAGCGTCATTGATACCGGCATCGGCATGAGCCCCGAGGAGTTGCAGCACGCCTTTGAACCCTTTTACCGTGGCGAGCGCAGTCGAGCGACCAGCATGGGACACGGCTTGGGTCTGTCGATAGTGCGCCGCTTAGTACACCAATTTGTTTGGCCTATTCGCGTGCAAAGCAACGTAGGGAAAGGCACGGAAGTCACCATCGAGTTTTTCGACAGCTAGTTGAGTGGCGTTCGCTAAGACCTCGCCAGTTTCCAGTTGGCCAAGGTCTTGTCCCGGGCGGTAGTCAAATCAATCATCGGCGCCGGATAGCCGGCAACGCCGCCATACTTCCACGGCTCCAGCAGTTGTTTTTTGTTCGCCCCGGTTAGTTCCGGAATTAGGCTTCGGACAAAGTCCCCATTCGGATCAAAGCGCTCAGCCTGCCGGACCGGGTTGAAGATCCGAAAGTAAGGCACCGCGTCGGTGCCCGTGGAGGCACTCCACTGCCAGCCACCATTGTTCGCTGCGAAATCACCATCCACCAGTTGAGACATGAAATAGGTTTCGCCCAAGCGCCAGTCCAGGAACAAATGCTTGGCCAAAAACTGCGCCGTCACCATGCGCAACCGATTGTGCATCCAGCCCATGGCGTTGAGCTGGCGCATTCCCGCATCCACAAATGGGAAACCAGTTTGACCCTGCTGCCAGCGCTGCAGCTGCTCTTGACTGTGGTTCCAAGGCAGCGCATCGGTTTCTTTCTTGAACGCCTCACCCATAGCCAGCCGCGGGTGCTCGGCCAGAATGTGGTTATAAAACTCTCGCCAGACGATTTCGCTAATCCAGGTGTCCGCGCCGGGATTGCCGCCAAACAACCGCTGATCGTTGTTGTGGTAGGCGGCCTCCAGGCATTGGTTAGCAGACACGGTACCAGCAGCAAGGTGAGGGGACAGCTGGCTGGTGCCATGCAAGCTTGGTAAATCGCGGTCGCGTTCGTAACCGACGATTCGGCGTTCGGTAAATTCTTTTAGCGTGCTGTGCCCGTTGGCTTCGCCGGCAGGCCATAAGTCTTCTGCAAATGATTTGGCCACGCCGCCAACCCTTGCCGGAGTCGTGGCGCTGATGACGGCGGGCCCTTGAGGGTCAGGTTGGGGCAGGCAATGGATGCCGCGCTCAATACAGTGAGCAAACCAGCGTTTTTTGAACGGTGTGAATACAGAGTAGGGCGTGCCATCCGGCTTTACCACGCTGCCCGGCGGCAGGCTGGTGAAGCCTTGGTGCCGCTCAACGGCAATGCCGGCGTCCGCCAGCGCTTGAGCAACTTTTGTGTCTCGGCGCTGCTCATCAATGGCGATGTCGTCATTCCAGAAGACCTTGGTAGCGCCGATGGATTGCGCCGCTGCCAAAATATCAGAGGAGGTCGCTGCAAAGTCGCTGCCTAAAATGACCTGAGTCTTGATGCCCAGCGCGGCCAAATGTTGGCAGGCCACGTCGATACTGCGCAGCATAAAGGCAATCTTGTAGTCGGAAATGCCGTGGGTTTGCCACTGCTCGGGTGTGAGCAGAAACAGCCCGGTTACCTGTCCGTGCTGACAGGCGGAGAACAGAGCGGGATTATCAAAGGTACGAAGGTCAGTTCGAAACCAAACCAAGTGCTGCGACATGAAACAGGTCCGACCAGTTAGGAATTGCAAAAACCGCACAACGGGAGAAACCCGTTGCATGGTTTGGTGTTGCGATAAAGCGTTGGGCTCGGCAGGACTATGTCAATGCAACCTGAGCAGGCTACGCTGGCGCATGTCGATTTTTTGTCAACTAAAAAGACGCGTTAGTGAACGATTTGCTCTCGCCAACGGCTTCATCACCCCGCCTATGGCCTTATTCCTAGGAGGCTTTTCGCAGGCAATAGCCTTGGCCCTGCCGGGTTTGCAGCAGCGGTTCGTCAAATGGCCGATCGATGATGCGTCGTAAGTTGTATATATGGCTGCGTAGCGTATCGCTGTCTGGCGGCTCGTCACCCCACAGCTCTCGCTCTAGAGATGCCCGAGTGACCACCTTGGGCGATTCACGAATGAGCACGTGCAATATGTTGAACAGCGTGCGAGAGAGGGTCAGGGGTTGGTCGTCGCGGACCACTTCCATGGTATCCAGATTTAGCGTCAGGCCGCCAACGTGATATTCCTTCTCTAGGTGCTGACTGCGCCGGATCACCGCTTCCAGACGCGCTTCCAGTTCCGGCATATCGAAGGGTTTGATCAGGTAGTCGTCGGCGCCAGACTCAAAACCCTGCAGTTTGTCGCTGAGCTGGTCCCGGGCAGTCAGCATGATAATCGGCGTGGTGACGTTGGCGTCGTTGCGCAGTCGCTGACAAACCGTCAAACCATCTACACCGGGCAGCATCACGTCCAGAACGATGGCTTCGTAAATATTGGTGACGCCCAGGTGCATGGCAGTTAGGCCATCGCTGGCGTAATCCACGATATAGCCGCTGGCCTCTAGATAAGCGCCAACAGTCTCCGCCAGTTCCTGATGGTCCTCTACCAGGAGTATGGACTTGTTCGGTGTTTTCATAATCCCGTCCCCTCGGTTGATAAAACATCTCTTCGCACCCCAGACAGTGGCATAAACAACCGGTTCACGCCATAAGAATCGCCCTACCCAATTAATTCCTGCGTAATGGCTTTGGTTTTAGCGCGGGCCAATGAACATGTCCTGCAAAGCCGGTTCGGTTAGCACCAGGGCCCCTTGGGTTGTCCCGGCAGATACCCCGGTTGGGCGATGGGTGCCAATGCTGGATGCTGTGCCGGATTGGGCTGAACCAGGGCAGGCGAGATTCTCCCGGTAGCCCAAAGCCGCAGCGACGAACGGGTCTGTGGTGTTGCCCAATGGAGAGTAGTCTTCGGCGGCAAAGCAGCCGGGTAGGGCTACGCCAGTGGATGTTTCGGGGCTGTTGGCGGCGGAAAATCCATCGGGATAATCGCCAAACCCCCTGGCGTTAACGCTGCGGAACTGGGTGGTGAAGTAGGTGGTGCCGCAATTATCTTGGGGATAAAACCCGTAAGGTTTGCCGCAGGTAGTGGCGCCGATTTGAATAACTTCCACACCCACTCCCCGTAAGCCGTTCATCAGCGCTTCGGAAGCTGAGCAAGTGCCCGAGGTGGTTAGAACAAAGACTCTGGAACGGGGTAGGTTGAGAGTGGGTAGTGGGCTGTTCGCTGGGGTCGCTTCGATTGTAGTGGTGAGAAACGCCGTGGGCTGTACCGGCAGGCCCGTGACCGAGTTCGTATTCGGATTCTTGTTGTTAAATTCCAGGGAGCCAAAGGTCTGACCGGCCACCCCCGAGCCCGCAATCATATAGGCCAATTGGTTGGCAATATAAAGATAGCCGCCGCCGTTGTAGCGCAGGTCCAGCATCAGGTCGGTGACGTTCTGGTCGCGTAAGCTCGTTACTGCGTCCACGAGCTTCTGCTCTGCGGTACGAACATGACTGTTAAACAGCAGGTAGCCAACATCGCCTGTACCGGTGGCGATAACCCGGGTGATGGGCACAGGGTCTTGGCGGATTTCTGCCGATGACAAGGTTACGGTACGGGGCGCCGAAGCGCCCCGATCCATGATTCTGAA
>CAZWQK010000148.1:0-5160 GCA_964635835.1 uncultured Pseudomonadales bacterium | reverse complement strand
GATGTTTCGATAGCGTGTCAGGTCTTTCATCAGTTCTCTCTATCAGTGTTGTTCGTTCAGTCGGAATGCCAAAATTTCGGCTATTCCCCAAGGGCGTTTGTTACATAACCCTTTGAAAAATAAAGAAAAAAATATTTGGCTGGAATAGCGAGGGCGCAGCATACCACCGAATCTTAGAAAGCTCACGCAAATTGTCGCGCCGGCTTTTAGCCCTACAGCGTCAGATCCGCGTAAACCGGTGCATGATCCGACGCCGTCAGTTCGTCTATTTTGCGGCGATACTCGCGGTCGATCACCACCTCTTCAGTAAGGTCTGACAACCCCGCCGTCGCCAAAATGAAGTCGATGCGCAGCCCGTGTTTGCGGTGGAAGGCCCCGCCCCGGTAGTCCCACCAGGAAAATTCCTGGGCGTTGGGATAGCGGTGCCGGAACAAGTCCGTCAAGCCAGTGTCCATTAGCGCCTGCAGTTTGCCGCGCTCCTCCTTGGTGTAAAAGATAGAGCCCTCGCCGGCCTCGCCGCGCCAGCCGTCAATGGCCTCGGGCACGATGTTGAAATCACCGCAGATAATGCGCCGTTCCGGGCCCGCGTCAGCGGCCAGCCACTGGGCGGTAAGGTCGTCGTACCAGGCCAGCTTGCCAGCAAAGTCCGCATGCTCTAGGTTTTTACCGTTTGGGCAGTAAACCGTGGTGAAAGCCAGCTTATCGTCTACGTTGACGGTGATTTGTCGCGACCCGAAGTGTTCCTGATTTGGCACCCCGGTGTGCGTCAGCGTAGTAGGCAGCTTGCTGAGTATGGCAACCCCGTTCCAGCTTTTCTGGCCGTGCACCAAGGCCTGATAGCCCAGGTCGGCAAAGTGGTCGTGGGGGAACAAATCGTCTGGAGTTTTTAGTTCCTGCAGGCCCACAACGTCGGGCTGACGGTCTTCCAGCCACCGGGTGATGTATTCCAGACGAGCCCGCAAGCCATTCACGTTCCAAGTGGCGATCCGCATACCCAAGCCTCACTGCAAAAGCGCCATGATAGCTTGGCTCGGCACAAACGACACGAGCTTCCTAGGGCAGCGTGACCAGCAGTCCCAATGAGGCGGTGATGCCAGCGGCCCGGTACCCCAGCACCTGCTGATATTCCTTGTTCAGCAAATTCTGTCCCCGGGCAAACAGCGTGGTGTCCTTGCCAAGCGCAAAGCTGATGCCAGCGTTGAGTAGAGTGACAGAACCCAGCCGCACCCGGGTTTGCGGCGTGGCAACGATGAATTCGCTGTCCAGCATACTGCCGTGATGAATCACCGACAGGCTGGCCTTGCCGCGACGGTCAGCAAAGCTCAGGTGCGCATTAACGGAACCGCTGCGGCCGGGTCGCCTGATTTCGGTTAAGCCGCCGTCGTCCTCGCTCTGCAGCCAGGTGAAGTTGGCATCCACCAACAAGTTTTCGGTCAGGTTAGCATCCAGGCTCAGCTCCCAACCCGCCCGGCGGCTGCTGCCGGCTACGTTTTTTGGTGTGGCTAAAAAGAGGGGCGGGGTGTAGACCGTGGTCACCTCATTTTCCAGCCGCGAGCGAAAGTAGGTTAAATCCCACCGGCATTGGGTCAAGCAGGCAGTACCGCTAAGGCCAAGGTCCCAGCCTTTGGACTGTTCGGGTTTTAGGTTCGCGTTGCCCTGGAAGCTTTTGGGAATAAAACCAAACAGCTCAAAAAACGTTGGGTTGGCGGACCCCTCGCCCCAGCTGCCGTGCAGGCGCAGCTGCCGGCTCAGTTGTTGGCTAAGGGTCAAACGCCAGGTGGTCAAATTGGCAAACCGCTGGTTGTTGTCGTGGCGCCAGCTCACCGACAGCGCTTGCCGCTCCCCCTGTAGCAGATACTCGACGAATTGACTGCGCTGGTGATCCTTGGCCCGGTGATTGGCTTGGGGCGTGTCGGCGCTCACGTTGCGAAAGCGCCGGGCCTCGTACTGCAGGCCCAGGGACAGGTCGTGGGTCAGCCCGCCAGCAGCGTAACGGCGCGAAGCTGCCCAATCCGCTTTGTCCAGGGTGCCTTCAAGACCGCTGCTGTCCAGCCCATCCACCTTAAAGCGCGTGCGGCTGTGGTTACGGCTCAGCGTCAGACCGTGTTGCCATTGGCCGGTGTTCAGCTTGGCTCGCACCGCCGCCAGTTGTTGCCGGGCGATGTTGCGCTCGTCGCCGTCGATGACTAAACCCTGGGTCGGCGTGGCTGGGAAGTCGAAGTCCTGAGGATCACCGTCCGCGTCGCTGTGGGTCTGGCGAAAGGACCAGCCCAGCTGCTGACCATTTTGCCAATCCACCGCGCTGTTGAGATGCCAGGAGTGGTTTCGATAGCCGTCTTTCTCGTCCCCGAAAAATGACGCATTGGTGCCGTCGGTAATGGCTCGGGTAACGCCAAACTCACTGCGCCAAACTGCGTCCTGCCGCAGCGTCTTGTGCCAGCCGCCCCGCAAAGACCCCTGATGGAAACCCCGATGCCCGGATTCCAGCCCAAGGCGAAGTCGCTGCTGCTGAGTTTCTTGTTGTGGGTTTTGCGCTGGATCCCGGGTGTAGATGGCAATGACGCCGCCAATGGTCTCGGCGCCGTAACGGGCGCTTTGAGGCCCCCGCAGCACTTCAATGCGTTTAATGTCCGTGGCGGCCAGCTGCGACAAATTGAAGGCGGCGCCATTGGCCGGATCGTTGGCCTCCACGCCGTCAATCAGCACTAGCGTGTGATTACTCTCGGAGCCCCGCAGCCGAATTTCCGTTAATCCCCCAAAGGGCCCTGTCTGGGCAATGTTGAGGCTGGGCAGGGTGCGGAATAACCCGGCCGGATCGAACACCGCCCGATCCGAAAATTGCTCGGTGTCCAGCACGGTAACCGTGCTGCCCACCAAGTGCTGGGGAGTCGGCGTGCGGTTAGCCACCACCACCACTTCATCCATCCAGGGGTTGGCAGCAGCGTCTTGGGCCTGGGTCATAGCAGCCCCGAGCATCCCAAACAGACCAGCGAGCAGTTTCAGTTGACGGCGGCGACGGTGGTGACGGTGGTGCATGATTTGTTTTTGCTGTGGCGAGGGCACATAGTCGAAGAAGCAGCGGCCCGGGTCGAATCTTTCGACTCAAGCAGAACATGAATTTTTTTGGCCGCCAGCGTTACACTGTGAGCCAACATCCACAGCACTCATTCATAACCAACGATAAGGGTCAGCCTTGCAAAGAACGGGACTCGATCATGCCGCCCAGAGGCAGCGACCTTGAACATCCAGCGCGCGTTACTTTTTGATGGCGCCCAAGGCAGCTGGATGGTCTACGCCGACCCCGTGGAGGTGTTATCCACCACGAACCCGGCGCAGGTGCTACAGGTCATGGCCCAGGTCGAGCAACGAGTCGAGGCCGAGAATCTAACCGCCGTTGGCTTTGTCACCTACGAGGCCGCATCGGGCTTTGATCCTGCTCTGGATACCCACCCAGCCGCCGAATTGCCCTTGGTCTGCTTCGGTCTGTTTCACAGCGGCCAGGCCGTGGCAGCACCCCAGGTCAGCGCCACTGAGCTGGGTCAGCTCTGGCGCTGCACCGAGTCCGCCGCCAGTTATCGGCAGGCCATTGAACGCATACGCGAGCTCATTGCTGCCGGCAGCGTGTATCAAATCAATCACACCACGCGATTGCAGGGCGTGGTCAGCGACAGCGACCAACTGTTCGCGGCGGTGGCCAAGGGCGCGCCTCACGGGGCCTATTTGCAGGGCGACAGTCATACCATTGTTTCAGCATCCCCCGAGTGCTTTTTCTCCTTGGACGGTGAACGCATCTACTCCCAGCCCATGAAGGGCACCGTGGCCCGGGAAGGCGATCGGGAAAAAGATCAGGCTCAAGCCGACTGGTTAGTTAACTCAGCAAAGAATCGCGCCGAAAATCTGATGATTACTGACATGGTGCGCAACGACCTGGGGCGAATCGCCCAGCCCGGATCCGTTGCGGTCAGCCAGCTGTTTGCGCTGGAACAGTACCCCACCGTGTGGCAGCTAACCTCGCGGATCCAGGCGCAGACCTGCGCCAGCGTCAGCGAGATTTTCCAGCAGCTATTCCCCGCCGCCTCCATTTCTGGAGCCCCCAAGCGAGCGGCCATGGCCCATATCCAGCAGCTTGAAAACACGCCGCGAGAAATTTACACCGGCGCCATCGGCTACATTGCCCCAAACCGGCGAGCCCACTTCAATATCGCCATCCGCACCGCTTGGATAAATAATGTCACCGGCGTAGCCCGCTACGGTGCCGGTGGCGGGGTAGTCTGGGACTCGAAGCCCCAGGAAGAACACGAAGAGCTGCTCAGCAAAACCCGGATCTTGCAGCAGGTGGTCACCGCCGAAGACTTCGAGCTGTTTGAAACCCTGGCTTGGAATCCCCGGCAGGGGCCAAAGCATCTGCCACAGCACCTGGCGCGGATGGCCAGCAGTGCCCGACAATTTGGGATTCCCGTAGGTTCGGACTCAACGCTGATGGCAAAAGCTCAAGAAGCCATCCAGTGCGCTGCCGCAGCTCCAGCGTCCGCCCCGGATCAGCGCTATCGCCTGCGGATCACTATGGACGTTACCGGCCAGTGCCGGGCTCAGCTCACCCCGGCACCCACCGCCAGCGACGCCCCCCAGGTGGTGGCTTTGGCGGCCCAGCCGGTGCACGCCCAGAACCCAACGCTAAAACACAAAACCAACCAGCGGCAGGTGTACCTGCAGGCTCGGGCCCAAGTGCAAGGCGATCATGGCGAGCAGGTAGAACCGGTGCTGATGAACCAGCGCAACGAAGTCACCGAAACCGACATCGCCAATCTTGTTTACTTCCTTGAAGGCCAGCAATACACGCCCCCTGCTACCAGCGGACTGTTGCCCGGCATACTGCGCCAGCGCCTGTTGGACGAAGGTCAAATCCAGGAGCGAGTGCTGCTGACAGAAGAGCTAAGCGAGGTAGACGAACTGTATTTAATCAACGATCTGCGCGGCTGGCGTAAAGCCAAGCTGCTCCGTTAAAGGCGGGTAGGGCGGACAAGGCTCAGGCAAATTACCGGCGACGCGGATTGACAAGGCTGAAGGCGATCAGGACAATTCGCGTCCTTCGGCAATCGTCGACACCGTGGCTACGTAGCTCAGCTGGTTAGAGCACAGCATTCATAATGCTGGGGTCGG
>CAZWQK010000147.1:0-5168 GCA_964635835.1 uncultured Pseudomonadales bacterium | reverse complement strand
AGTACTCGGCGAAGGGGATCAGCCGCCAACTTGGCACCACAGCCCCCGCAACGCATGTCATCCTCGGGTAAGTCCTGGGCAAGAGTTTCAGGCAGCGTTACTTCGGAGTTTGGCATCTGCGGGAGCTGAACAAATCGAGCCATGAAGCGTCGATCAATCCAGTCTTTAAGTTGCCAGAAGAGCCGGCCCTGTAGAGCGAAGGGCCCCTTGGTAGCAATGGCGCTGGGCTTTTCTGGGGAGCCCGTGCCAATCAGGGTCAGGAAGGATTTTTGTGGCCGAAAACGTTTTGCTGATGCCGCCGAGAACTGACCCTGTATGGCCAGGGCAAGATTATGAGCCAGAATCGGCGCGGCCCGAACCGCGTATACCCCGGCTTTTGGCCGCTCTTGACTGTCGAGATGGGCCACATCGCCTGCGGCAAAAATGCGCTGGTCGGATAAGCTTCTAAGACTAGCGTCAACCCGCAAAAATCCTCGCGGGTCGCAGTCCAGCCCGGACTCTTGAATCCAGCTGGGTGCGGCAACGTCGGTGACCCAGAGAAGGTGATTTACCGCTACCGACGCGCCGTTGTCCAATCCGACGATGAGATTTTCCCGGGCACCCTCTCCGTTCTCGCCAGCGCCGGCCAACGCTGATGAAGCCTCAAGCACCCGATTGGGCAGATAGGTAATGCGATGCTCAGCCAGAGCCTGGCGCACGAATCCATCAGCCGCCGCACTTAACCCCGGCAGAATGGTCGGACCGATCAACGCGATGGTGACCGCAGCGGGCAAACTGGCTCGGCAGGCCAGCGCAATTTCTACCCCGCCTGCCCCAGCACCGACAATCCCCAGGGCCGAGTTCTTATCGCAACGGACGATCTGCTGGCGCAGATTTGGCCAGCACTGAACGAATTCGTGAATGGGTTTTACCGGCACGCCCGGCAGTCCCTGTAAATCTGGCTTAGCCCCGCAATTTAATGACAGCAGGTCGTACCGCATCGCCGGTCTGCCCTCCAGCAGTACACGCTGATTCGACCGATCGATCCCAACTACCTGGGCACCAATGAATCGTGCCTGGGCGAATCGACACAGCGGTTCTAGCGGAATCTGAATGTCTTCTGCACTGTAGTGTCCGGCAATGTAGCCCGGCACCATGCCGGAATACGGTGCCACATCCTGCTCAGAGATCAGCGTAAGCCGCACACCGGGAACCGGCTGCATCGCAAAGTGTTTGAGCACTTGCACGTGACTATGCCCGCCACCAACGAGCACTAAGTCACGAACGGCGGGAGGTGCGCCTTGCATGGTCGTCACGTCACTGCCGAAGACAAGCCAAGGCTAAATTACACCCTGGTCTGCCATGCTCGCTATCTCAGCATCTGAATACCCGAGCTCAGCAAGGATCTCGGTGCTGTGCTGACCCAAATCCGGTGCGGGCCCGGGTGATCGACTGGCAAGCCCATCGATATTCAGCGGATGCTTAATCACTCCAGGCATTGCTACATCATCGGTGGGTGTGAGGGTCATTGAATTTGCTGCGACCTGAGGGTCAGTAGCAAGATCCTCCACTCTGCCTACCAATGCCACCGGCACACCGACTTCTGTCAATGCAGCCATCCAATACGCTGAGGATTGAGTTATCAGCGCCTCGCGCATGGCTTGAACCAGCACACCGCCGTTAAGAATCCGCTGTTCTGCATCGGCGAACCGGGGATCCAGCAGAAGCTCCGGCCGCCCGATAACCGTAAACAGCATGTCCACCTCTTCATTGGTGCGGACCATGCTGAACTGCAGCCAGCGCCCGTCGGCGGCTTCGTACAAAAGCCTGGCGAACAATTGAGGAGTAAGCTGGCGATAAAGCGTAAAGTCCGCCTCGGCAAAGACGCCCTGGGCGATACAGGATGCTGACCACATGCCGTTGGCCAAGAGAGACGTGTGCACATGACTGCCCTTACCGCTCTGCTGACGCGCGATTAAGGCTGTCACGATGGACGCATAGAGACTGACTGCTGTGGGGTGGTCACCCATGCCCGGCAGTGCGGGTGCGGGATCTGCGCCCGGGGCGCGTACCAAGTCCATCAGTCCGGAACGCCCCCAATAGGCCACCAAGTCAAAACCTTCTCGGTCTTTTTCAGGCCCTTCTTCACCGTAGGCGGTGAGCGAGGCATAAATCAATTTGGGATTAATTGCCGCCAGGTCCTCGTAGGTTAAGCCCCAGGCTCTCCGCATTCCTTGAGGCGTATTGGTGATGTACACATCACTCTCCGCCACCAGCTGGTTTAACACCTTACGCCCCTGCTCGGTTTTCAAATTCAACGCGATAGAGCGCTTGTTGCGATTATCCATCTCCCAGGTGTAGTTGACGTCGCTGGTTGGTGACGACGACATCCGGGCGAAATTACGATAGCCGTCCCCCGCCTCCGGCGGCTCTACTTTGATTACCTGAGCACCAAAATCTGCGAGTATGGTGGCCGCCACCGGCGCAGCAATCCAACTACTCATGTCGATGACCTTTAAATCCGCAAACAATAATTGCTCGGTCATGGTTTCCCCTCCCCTAATTTCCTGCCGTTAGCGCTATGCCATCCAGTACCCCGTTCCACTCGGCTACTTGTTCAACGCTTGCTAATAGCTCTGTGGTATCGCCTTCGATGGTTACGCTAATAATGGAGTCCCCTTGCCCGATGGTGTTCACCACATCCTGATCCGCGTCGCTTTGCACAGCGCCAAATATGGTGTGAGCATCGTCCAGCCATGGTGTGGGCACGTGGGTAATGAAAAACTGTGACCCGTTGGTTCCAGGACCAGCGTTGGCCATGGAAAACTTGCCTGGGGCATCGTGCCGTAAGCTAGGCACAAACTCGTCGGCAAAACGATAGCCCGGCCCACCGGTTCCGGTGCCCTGGGGGCAGCCGCCCTGAATCATGAAGTCGCTGATCACACGGTGAAAAGAAAGTCCGTCATAAAACCCGCGCTGCGCCAGGTTCACGAAATTCGCAACCGTGATCGGCGTCTGCTCTGGATACAAATCCAAACGGATTGTTCCTTGATTGGTTTCCATCACCGCTACTAAAGACATAGATACTCCTAATTCAAATTATGTCGTGCCTGGGACGGTGGTAAACCGCGCCGAGGGCTGGAATACCTTATACCAGCAGCCCTACTAGGGCACCCCTGTTGATGGGAATTTCCCAGTGGCGCTGCCAACCAGCGCCGCTAACGCCCTGGTTTTTATCAAGCACAACGCTGCTGCAGGAACTCCAGGAAAGTTCGCCGGGCGCTGTCAACGTCGCCCTCTTCTTTCCACCGCTGCAGCCGCTGGGCCTGGGGCTGCAAAGTGGCTAGTCGGGCCGACGACGAGGCCGGGTGATACGTATCGTTGCCGTCCAAAATCAGCATCGGTGCTGACAGCTGCTGAACCTGAGCCTCCGTCATGCACATAAACGTCAGGTCATTTTCCAACATGCGCCCGCGCATGGGCACCAGCAGATTCGGGGAAAAATGTGCCGGGTCACGCTCCTGCAGCGCCTGAGACCAGCCATTAAACATATCCAGAAATTCCTGGTAATTGTTGTCACGACCGATGGTTTGCATAACCACGCTGGCCACTACTCGCTGGGGAGCCAGACGCAACAGATTCAAGATGTAGGGCCCGCCAATGCACATACCCACCACGGCAAATTGCTCATGGCCTAGGTAAGACATCAATGCTAGCTGATCCTGAGTGTAGGTATCCCAGCCATGGTCCGGCAGAATAGGACCCGATGACTGGCCCGCGTTGCGCTGATCCATGGCGATCACCTGAAAGTGCGGGCTCAGTAGCGCCACTGGATCAATGGGGCTATTGCGCCACATACCGCGCTCAGAACGTAATCCGCCCGGCGCGATGAGCAAAACCGGTTTGCCAGTACCGTGAATCTCGTAACTCAACCGCGTGTCCTCTTGAATAAACTCCGGCATCTACCCCCTCCTTGTCTAAATAATTAACCTCGCCTGAATGTTAGCCAAAAAAAAGCCAGCTTGATGCTGGCTTTATCGGCTAGGCCACTTGGGTAAGCTACGCCGCTAGTGCGGGTGAAGTACCACCTGCATCTCGGTGTACCCGTGGACGAAGTTGGATGGAACCAGCTTGGGCTCACCAATCACCTCGACCATGTGGAATCGCTTCTGCACTTCCTCCCACAGAATTCGCAGCTGCATTTCCGCCAGACGATTACCCATACAGCGATGAACGCCAAAGCCAAAGGACAAATGCTGTCGCGCTTTGGGGCGATCAATGATGAATTCGTTGGGGTTGTCGATAGAGCGTTCGTCACGATTACCAGACAGGTACCACATAATCACCTTGTCGCCGGCCTTAATGGTTTGCCCGCCCAACTCATAGTCCCGGTTGGCAATGCGTCGCATATGAGCCAAGGGGGTTTGCCAGCGAATGATTTCAGACACCATGTTAGGAATGACATTGGGATTGTTACGCAACTTGGCGTACTCGCCGGGGTTTTGATTCAAAGCCCAAACGCCGCCAGTCATGGAATTCCGGGTGGTATCGTTACCGCCCACAATGAGCAGGATAAGATTGCCAAGATACTCCTGGGGGGTCATGTTCTTGGTGGCCTCACCCTGGGCAAGCATGGATACTAGGTCGTTTGACTCGCCCCGCTCGGCCCGCTCATTCCACAGGTTGGTGAAATACTCCAGGCATTCATAAAGCTCCGCTTGCCGCGCTTCTTCACTTTCCACGATGCCGGATTCTTCATCACCAGTTGCCACGTCGGACCATCGGGTCAGCTTGCGGCGATCTTCAAAGGGAAAATCAAACAAAGTCGCCAGCATCTGAGTGGTTAGCTCTATAGACACCCTGTCCACCCAGTCGAATTGCTCACCGACAGGTAAATCATCCAGCACCTTTTGCGTGCGCGCACGGATCGTCTCTTCCATGAGCTTGAGATTTGCTGGGGCCACTGAACCCTGAACGGTTTTTCGTTGATCATCATGCGCCGGGGGGTCCATGGCGATAAACATGGGTAAGGGAAAGTCTTCTTCTGGCTCAACAATGGTTATCGCCGGCTCCGAGGAAAAGTCCTGCCAGTTACCGTCCACTTCCATAATGTCTTTGTAACGGGTCACGGACCAATACGGCCCGTATTCGGAGTATTTGCAGTAGTGTACGGGTGCCTCGTCCCGCAG
>CAZWQK010000146.1:0-5184 GCA_964635835.1 uncultured Pseudomonadales bacterium | reverse complement strand
CGCCTCGATTTTCCCTTGGCCAAAATTCTGACTGAAGGCGGCAAAAAACTCGTCAGCCATTTTTGCTGCAGCGCCGTCCACCAGCCGCGACCCGACTTGAGCAAGCTTGCCACCCACCGACGCCTGCACCTGATAGCTCAGCAATGTGTTTGGCCCGTCAGAGCTTTCGGGCAACGCTTGAAGCTGGACCTGAGCCTGCCCCTTGGCAACACCGGCCCCGCCCTTCACTTCACCGCTCAAGGTATAGCTATTGGGTGCGTCAACATCACTTAGGGTTAAGGCCGCTTTAAACAGCGCATTTACCGGCCCAACCTTGGCCCGCACCGATGCCTGAAGATTAAGTGGATCAATCTGCTCGATACTTTCGCAGCCGGGTATGCTGGCCCCAAGCAGCTCGGGATTGTTTAGCCCGTCCCAGACCGCCTGAATGTCGCCATTGATCCTGTACTCGCCTTGTTGCTGCAATTTTTATCTCGACGTCTGTTTTTGAACGGCAATACTATACCGGTTCGCATCACGATACCGGCTCTCCCAGATCAGCAGCGCGTGCTACACGAGTGGTCTCATCTGCGGCCAAATATCGGCAGGCAAAAAGCAAGGCGGCGATGCTTAGCGCAAATGCGCCAAGCCCCCAGGTCATGGCGGCCTGCAGCGCAACGGCACTGTCCGTGCCGCCTCGAAAGTACAGGTCGCTAAACTGACCGATCAAAAACGGCCCAAGGGCCAAACCCACGAAGGTATTCATTAATAGGTAATAGGCCGACGCGGTAGCGCGCATACGCGGCATCACCAGGTCATTGACCGTACTGGCCGCGCAGCCGATCCAGGCTGGCGAGATGACGCTAAACAAAAAGCTGTAGATGTAGGCCATGATGACGCTATCCGTGTACAAGAACCCCAGCGCGAAAGGTACCGCGAACATTGGGATGGCAAGACCCACGTAAAGCCGAGCATTGACGTTTTTTGCGCGGAAGTAATCTGCCACCACACCGCCCAGCACGATGCCGATAAAGCCGCCCACCGCAGACCCAAGCCCAAGATACAAACCCGCGTCGGCAATGGATTCGCCGTGAAAGCGCTGCATAAACGGCGGCGACCAAAAGCCAATCCCGTAAGTGACGAAGGAAATTGCAGGAAAACCGACGGTTGCCGCAAGAAACGCCTTGGACTTGAACATCATGCCGTAGCAGGCTGGATCCGTGAGCTTTTGGTAGTGAATCCAGGTCACGGTGATGTATACGCCGATACCCAGCGCAATCCACTGCAGCAGGGTTGGCATTACCAGGTACAGGCCAACAAATAATGCGCCTACCACGGCCATGGCCACGAGATTCATCAATACTGCTCGCAACCCACCAGCGGTGTAGAGGGCGATCAAAGAACACCCTGGCAACACGCTCATGAACGAGTTGGATGCCGCCTTGAACGGCTGGGGATGTTCCGGGGTCACCAGACCTTCGGAGGCTCCTCGGATGGGTTCACGAATGCTCCAAACCCAGACCGCCATTAAGATGCCAGGCAAACCTACGGCAAGAAATGCCGCCTGCCACGCCTTGATGCCCAGCGGCGCTAAGGCAGGATCCGGATACCAGGAGTGCCAGGAGGCCACAATCGCCCCGCCCAAAAACAGGCCAATACCCGAGCCCAGGTAAATACCGCTGGAATAGATGGCCAGAACCGTGGCTCGAACCTTGGGTGAAAAATAGTCGGAGATCATGGAAAACGCCGCTGGCGTGGCGCTGGCCTCGCCGATGCCCACACCAAAACGACAGGCCGCCAGCTGACCAAAGTTCTGGGCGAAGCCCGACAGCGCGGTCATAGCGCTCCAAAACGACAGGCCAATGGAGATGAGGTTTTTACGATTCCAAACGTCGGCCAGCCGACCAAGCGGAATGCCAAAAACCGCGTAAAACACCGCAAAAGCGGTGCCGTACAAAAAGCCGATTTCGGCGTCACCAATCCCTAAATCTAACTTAATCTCTTCAGCCAGAATGGACAGGATTTGCCGATCGATGAAGTTAAAGATGTAAACGATGATGAGAACAAATAGCACGTAACGGCCATAGTTTGGGCTGCCGATTTGTTCGATAGGCACCGGTGAATCCGGACCAGCTTGCGATGCCGCGCTAACCTCACCATCTTCGTTTTGCTGTGAATCAGTCAATCAAGTTCTCCCCATCCCAGCGTTCCTTCACTACAAAGTCTGCTACTGGCTTACGTGTCAGTTTGGTTAGCTGTTTGACCGGTTGTCCCAGCGGGATCATGGCGGCAAAGGCCATTTCGTCGGGCACACCAAAGTGTTCTTTCAGCTGGGGTTCTGCCCCTGCCACGAAGGTGGTCAAAGTACCTCCAAGGCCCTCATTGCGGGCGGCCAGCAGAATGTTCCAAACGAAGGGGTAGATGGACGCACCGGAAATCACGCCCACCCGATCCAGCGTGCTATCAAAAGACGCCACGAGCGAGAGATCGACAAAGACCAATAAAATCACTGGCGCGCCAGTTAAGTTATCCAGCATGGATTGAGGCACCTGGGTGTCCGCAATCTCCGCATCGGTGAGCTGAGACGGATTAATAGTGTTCAGCGGAGCTTCACCCGCTTTTACCTGGGCGACGTAGCGCCGCATTTGCGGTTCTATGAGCTCTCGCAGCCGCGCTCGGGAGGCCTCCTGGCGAACCACCAGCACCTTCCAGCCCTGCCGATTGCCACCGCTGGGCGCGAAGCGCGCCTGCTCTAGAATGTTGGCAATAACGTCATCGGTTACGGGCGCATCGGTGAACTCTCGCGCAGCAAACGTTGTGCGCATGACCTCATAAAGCTCCATGGTCTCCCCTTACTCACCCCAGAGTTGAGCGGTCAGTGCCATTGCCACTGTTGAATCCGCGTTTGGCTTATCCTGCGGGTGTTCGACTGGTGATGTCAAAGGCGAAGAATCCACGCCGGGAATACATGGGTTTACTGCACGGATCTGCGGATAATGTGGCCATGACTAACACCACGACCCCAAGCAAGACCATTATTTTTCACAAGCCCTTTGGCGTGCTGCCGCAATTTTCCGACTCTCAAGGGCGCGCGCACATTGGCGATTTTGTGCCGGTGCCGGAGGTTTATCCCGCCGGTCGGCTGGACCGAGACAGTGAGGGACTGATGGTGCTCACCAATGACGGTGCACTGCAGCACAAGATCGCCCATCCTGACCACAAGATGAGTAAGACCTATTGGGCTCAGGTAGAGGGCACTCCGTCCGCAGCTGAGCTTGCGCCCTTAGGTCAGGGCCTGCCGCTAAAAGACGGCATGACCCGCCCGGCAAAATGGCAGCTGGGGATTGGCGAGCGAGAGATCTGGCAGCGTGAACCGCCGATTCGTGTTCGCAAAAGCATTCCCGACACCTGGATAACCCTGACATTGACCGAGGGGCGGAATCGTCAGGTGCGGCGCATGTGCGCGCACTTGGGCTTTCCGGTTTTGCGCCTAATTCGCTATCGAGTCGGATCGTGGACTTTGAATGGGCTGCAACCCGGTGAGTGGCGGGAAGTGTAAATTGGCTCGGTACACCAATCCATAGAGCAACGGCCCGCTTGCACATCACCTAAACGGTCACAACCCAGCACCGTTCAGCACCGCTGGGCCAGACTCGGATCCGGAACGAGACGCCGACTCTGACATGACGTCAGAAGCACCAAAGGGCGGCAAACGTTCAACGCTCAACTCGCCATCCGGCCCGCGCCGTATGGCGAAGTCGCCGGCACCGTCACAAGGCGACGGTGGCCGAGGACGGATCACCCGCCGCTCGGTAGGTTTAGAGTCCAGCGTCATACCGTCAAAGGGCACGATATCGATCACATCCCGCTTCTTGCCCGCCTGTTCAAGAGCCGAGTAACAGGCATGGTCCCAGTAGCGACAGTGTGAGCCCCCACTCACACCATAACGCCGATAAATCTGCAGGCCGTCGTTGGTGATTCCGATACTCATGACAGCACCCAGATCCTCATTGGGGTCAAGGGCATTGGGTAAAATATCCACCATGCGCCGCCGCAGTTCACGGCTGTCCTCCTTCGTGTCCTCTACCGTGGGCATATCGAAGATGACCTCACCGGTAACGGTGTCAAGTACATTGACATCCCAACCATCGGCGAACATTTTTTGCCGTCTGGGGAAATACCAAACCCATCGTCAAAGTACTGGATATAGAGGCGCGTTTTCCAAGCAGTAGCAAACTCACCATCGGGCTGGCGCACCCGCTTCACCATGTAATCGCGCTCAACCTTCGTTTCCGGGTCTACGGTCCATTGAATTTGGTAGTACTCGTCGGACGAATAAAATCGCACCAGCTCCGGCTGATCAAACTTTAGCTCACGTACCGTCTGTGATGAGGTGGAGTAAAAGCGAATCGGTGTCGGGCCGACACCGATAGGATACAACCACACTTCATCCCCTCTGAGGGTGTAATACACGCCGGGCACATCAAAACCAAAACTCGCATTCCGCATGCCCAGGTCATGATGCACCTCGGTACCCTGATCAAAGTTGCGAATGATCATGCGGGAGGTGACGTTGGACAGCGGTTCTACCACCCAATACCCGCTGCCGTCCGGGGCCAACTGATAGTCCCATACCTTGTTGGAGTGAAAGATGCGCTGGCCGTTGCGTTAAATGCTTAAGGGTTCATCCGTATCCGGCGGACGATTGCCGATTTGATTCCGCCTTAAATTACTTACCGCCATTAACCGATCCCCGGCAGGGCTTTCCACATAGCGGGTCAAGGTGGGTTCAAAGTCCAGCTCGTGAATCTGGGTATCTGCGGGGTCTGCCCCCAGGGCCAGCAAATAGTTCTTGCCGCCTGGCTGGTGCACGGACACCGCGGCCCGATCATCCATAGACACCAGCTGGCACTTGGCTCCCGGGGTCAGTATTGGGTGGTCATGGTGGGTGGCCTCTACACCAAAGGATCTGCCCGGCTGCACCGATGGCACCGCCTGCAGCCGCAGCTTGGCAAGGTCGCTGGGTTGTTGTTGGGCTGCGGGCGCGATAGATGCGGGTTTTTCCGGCTGCTGAAACGACCCCGTTGCTACCGCCCAGTAGACCAGGGCCATGGCTAACGCCACGGCCCCGATCCTAACCAGCATCTTTTTATCCATTCCTAAACCGCTCGCTCGCAATTCCCATTGACGCAAGCCAAGGCCTTG
>CAZWQK010000145.1:0-5283 GCA_964635835.1 uncultured Pseudomonadales bacterium | reverse complement strand
GTCAATGACATCAAGTACTACGACGGCAGCCTGCAGGCCATTGAGCGCATTCCTGCAGACCTAAAGCAGAAATACGCCACGGCCTTCGAGGTTGAGCCGCGATGGTTGGTAGACGCCGCCAGCCGACGCCAGAAATGGATCGATCAGGCCCAATCACTGAACCTGTATATCGCTGGCGCTTCTGGAAAGAAACTGGACATCACCTATCGCATGGCTTGGTTAAGTGGTTTAAAGACCACCTATTACCTGCGCGCATTGAGCGCAACCAGCACGGAAAAATCGACGCTGGAAAAAGGCACGCTGAATGCGGTTTCTTCAGGCACGGAAAGCATGGCGCCTCAGGCCGCAGCAGCCGAACCTGCAGCGCCAGTAATGGCCCAAGAGCCGGCACCCGTGCAGCCGCAGGCCCAGCAGGGAGCTATGGACATTGATTTAGGGGAAGCCGCGCCGGTGCCTATGGCCTGCTCGCTGGATGACCCAGATTGCGAGGCCTGCCAATAGGCGGGCACTGACAACCGAACAGTCGAAACGAATTATTTACAGGAGTACCACATGTTAAGTTGGGACGATTACGATGACACACCAGGCGCCAGCCAAGCGGATCAAGCCGTAGTAGCTGAAGCGGTGCAAAAGCAAATGGCAGCGGAAGCGGCCACCCAGGCAGCGGCGCAAAAAGCGGCGCAAGAAGCTGCTGCACAAGAAGCGGCGCAAGCAGCGGCCGCACAAAAAGCTACGGCACAAGCGGCAGCACAAGACGCTGCTCGTCAGCAAGCAGCCCAGCAAGCTGCTGAAGCTCAGGCCGCAGCCCAGCCGGTGGCTCAAACCGCCCCGGTAGCGGAAGAGCCCGTGAGCACGGAGCGCGTGACCGTGGACCAAAAGGCCATGATCAACTGCCGGGCAGACCTGAACCAGTTAGTACCCTTTAAGTATGACTGGGCCTGGCAGAAGTATCTGGACGGCTGCGCCAACCACTGGATGCCCCAAGAGGTAAACATGACCGCAGACATCGCGCTGTGGAAATCCGAAGACGGGTTGAGCGACGATGAGCGCACCATTGTGAAAAGAAGCCTGGGCTTTTTCTCCACGGCGGATTCGCTGGTGGCCAACAACCTGGTCCTGGCCATCTACCGGTTAATCACTAACCCAGAGTGCCGCCAGTACTTACTGCGCCAAGCCTTCGAAGAAGCCATTCATACCCACGCCTACCAGTACTGCATCGAGTCACTGGGCATGGATGAGGGCGAGATCTTCAACATGTACCACGAGGTCCCAACGGTAGCGGAAAAAGCTTCCTGGGCGCTGAAGTACACCAAGGAAATCAACGATCCGGGCTTCACCACCGGCACCGTTGAGACCGATAAGACCTTGCTGAAGAATTTGATGGCCTACTACTGTGTGCTGGAAGGCATCTTCTTCTACTGCGGGTTTACGCAGATTCTCTCCATGGGTCGGCGCAACAAAATGACCGGCACCTCGGAGCAGTTCCAGTACATTTTGCGCGACGAGTCTATGCACGTGAACTTCGGCATCGACGTGATCAATCAGATCAAGCTGGAAAATCCGCACCTGTGGGACGAAGAGATGCAGGCAGCAGCCCGAGGCATGATCTTGGAAGGCACTAAGCTGGAAATCAGCTACGCACGAGACACCATGCCTCGCGGCGTTCTCGGCATGAACGCCAACATGATGGAAGAGTATCTGCAGTTCATCGCCAACCGGCGGCTGGCCCAAATCGGCCTCGCCGAGCAATATCCGGGAGTTAAGAACCCATTCCCGTGGATGTCAGAAATCATGGACCTGAAGAAAGAGAAAAACTTCTTTGAAACCCGTGTGACGGACTATCAAACCGGTGGCGCTCTGACCTGGGATTAGTGCCGGGTTGATTCAGCCTGCCGAACACTAAAAGCGCTCTTAACAAGGGCTTTTTTTTGCGTGGTATTCAGCAACACACCAGCGCCCACTCAATGCAGAGCCGCAAAAGCCCTTTTTCACCGTATTCACTGGGCCCTTTACCACCCCCGCTGGCGGCGCGTTATTGCTCACGGTCCTGCTGGGGTCCTTTGTTGGCTTCTGGGTTGGCTTCTAAGTTGGCTTCTGGGCTGGCTTCTGGGTTTGCATCGCCTGAGCCATCATCCGGGGTTGCTTCCACGATCAAGCCTACCCGGCGCGCGCGCCGCTCCCAGCTGCGCCGAGCCAGCACCTGCATATCCACCGTGCGATCCGATTCATCGACAATCTCCACACCCAACAGCGTTTCGATCACATCCTCCATGGTGACGATGCCGTCCATGCCGCCAAACTCATCGACCACCAAGGCAATTTGCTCGTGGGCACCCAAAAACCGATTAAACAACTCTAAAATCGGGTAGTCGTTTGGCACCGCGATAATCTCTCGCTTGAGCAGGCTCAGCGGCTTGTCCGTATGACCATCCACAATGTCGGCCAGAACCTGGTCTTTGAGCACGTAACCAATAACCTGATCTGGCGAATCGTTCTCATACAGGGGCAATCGAGAAAACCGCAGCTCTCGATTCTCGCTGTAAAACTCGCCCAGGGTTTCCGTTGACTTGGACGAGCGCACCACCGTGCGCGGGGTCATCACGTCTCTGGCCCGCACCGAGCGGAACTTGAGCAAATTGGCAATGATTGCCGATTCTTGCTCCTCAAACACGCCATGCTGGGCACCAATATCTGCCATGGCGAGAAAGTCGCTGCGATTGAAGGTGCTGCCAACCTCGTTTTTCTTGAGCTTGCTGGTAATCAGCTGACAGAACCACACCATGGGCCCCAGCACAGAAATGATCAGAACAAGACTGCGAGCAGTAAAGGGCGCTAACGATTGCCAGTGGTTGGCGCCAAGGGTTTTGGGAATCAGCTCGGACAGCACCAAAATTGCCAAGGTCATTACCGCTGGGACAAGCAGGCCTGTGATCAGCGGGTGAGCTTCGGCCCAAATCTTCGCCGCCTGATCGCCTACGCCAATGGCGCCGACAGTATGAGCAATGGTGTTGAGGGTGAGAATTGCCGCCAAGGGGCGGTCGATATCTTCTTTGAAGGCCTGCAAACGCCTTCCGAGCCAGGTGCCTTTTTGCAGCTGAATCTGCGCATAGGAAGGCGTAATGCTTAACAGCACCGCCTCCCAAAGCGAGCACAAAAACGACGTCACAATGGCGATGGCAAAGAACAGCAGCAAAAGGGAAATCATGGGGTAGTCCGAGTCACTGGAGGTTCAGAGTATGCCAACGCGGAAACGCACTTGACCAGCAAATCTCAACGTCGAGACCAAGCCCCGGGAAAACGCTGCAAATCCTAGGCTAGGGGTCAAGGTGTTGCTTTTGCCCGGCACCTAAACGACTTTGATATCCTTTTGTGTCCCCACTTTGAGTTCAAGCCCATGTCAACGCACCCAAAATTTGTCCTGCGCTACGTTTTAGCCTGTCTAAGCCTATGTCTTGTCGGCGCTGGCGCGGTTGCCGAACGCACCACTGCCAGCTACGCCGTCGCCGGCTTGAGCAAGGATGCGGAGATTCTGGTGGATCAGTACGGCGTGCCCCACATCTACGCTCAGGATCATTACGATGTGTTTTTTGTCCAAGGCTTTAACGCAGCCCGGGACCGCCTGTGGCAGATTGATCTGTGGAAACGGCGCGGCCTGGGCCAGCTCGCCGAGGTCCTGGGCGAGGCCTACGCAGAGCAGGATAAAGCCGCCCGGCTGTTCGTCTATCGCGGCGACATGTACGCCGAATGGCTGGCCTACGGCAACGATGCCAAGCGCATTGCCGAATCCTTTACCGCTGGCATCAACGCCTTTATTGCGGTGGCCAAAGCCAACCCGGATCTGATGCCCGTAGAATTTGACATGCTGGGCTACCAGCCTAGCCCGTGGCGCGCCGACGATGTGGTGCGCATCCGCAGCAATGGCCTGTGGCGCAACGTGGTCACCGAAACCTGGCGAGCGAAGCTGGCCTGTGAGCAGCGCCTGGATCTCGCGGCCCAGTGGCGAACTTTGGAACCGAGCTGGGAGACCAACACGCCAGAGGGTCTTGATCCCTGTGTGCTACCCGACAACGTGCTGGACAAGTATCTGCTGGCCACGGCCTCAGTAGATTTCAGTCAGCTGCCGCCGACGCAACGGCTAACCGCCCTGCTGGATCAGGCGCGCTACGATGCCCACCACCTAGACGTAGGCAGCAACAACTGGGTAGTCACCGGGGATCGAACCACCACCGGACGACCCATTTTGGCCGACGACCCCCACCGCAGCCACGCAGTGCCCTCCCTGCGCTACGTCGCGCACCTGAACGGCCCCGGCATCAACGTTATCGGTGCCGGCGAGCCGGCCCTACCTGGTATCTCCATTGGCCATAACGAACAAATCGCCTTTGGATTAACCATCTTCCCCATCGATCAGGAAGATCTTTACGTCTATCGCAAAAAGCGCGGCGGCTACCTGTATCAGGGTCACGTTGAGCCCTTTGTTGAAATGACCGAAACCCTGGCGGTTAAGGGCGGCGAAGACCAAACCGTCGACATGAAGTTCACCCGCCACGGACCGGTGATTGCCGAAACCAGGAAGCACGCCTTTGCGGTACGGGCTGCCTGGCTGGAACCTGGCATGGCACCCTACTTCGGCAGTATTGAGTACATGCGCGCAGAGAATTTTCGCGAGTTCGTCGGTGCCCTAAACCGCTGGGGGGCACCCTCGGAGAATCAGGTCTACGCAGACGTGGACGGCAACATCGGCTACAAACCCGCCGGACGCTTTCCCAAGCGCGACAACTGGGACGGCTTAATGCCGGTACCCGGCGATGGCCGTTACGAGTGGGATGGCTTCTTCGACATGGACGTGCTGCCGGAAGAATACAATCCCCAGCGAGGGTTCAGCGGCACCGCCAACGCCATGAGCCTGCCCGAGGACTATCCCATCGCGCGCTACAAGGTTGGCTTCGAATGGTCTGCGCCCTGGCGCTACAAGCGCCTGTGGGAATATCTGGACACACCAGAACCCCACAGCATGGAGGACTCTTTAGCTCTGCAGCGAGACTATCATTCGGTACTGGCCCGCCGCGCTCTTGCCCTGCTGCCTGACATTGCCGAAACCAATCCAGACACCGGCGGTTTGCTGCTGGCCAGCTGGGATCACCGCCTGGAAGCCGATAGCCCGGCTGCGACCTTGTGGAACGTCTGGTACTACCGGCATCTGAACCCTGCACTGGGACAAACCCTGCTCGGCGAAAGCCAGGCACCCAAGGGCGCCCTATCGACGCAAAGCTCTCTAGCGCT
>CAZWQK010000144.1:0-5312 GCA_964635835.1 uncultured Pseudomonadales bacterium | reverse complement strand
ACGTGAAAAGCGAAGTGCCAGCACTGACGGCAAAGGTCAGCGGATAGGAGCCAGCCATGGGCATGGATCGCACCATCAGCAACTTTATTCGCGCCCTGCGCAACGCCGAGGTCAGAGTCTCTACGGCCGAAACCCTTGACGCCATCAGCGCTGTTGAGCTGGTGGGCTACAGCGATAAAGCCCACCTCAAACGATCTTTGTCCATGGTGCTGCCCAAGACTGCCGACGAAAAAGAAACCTTCGACGCATGCTTTGATAATTTTTTCCGCTTCCAGGACGTGCGCGGTGACGCCACTTCTGACAGCAACGCCGAGCCAGGCGAACAGGAAGGCGAGGACAGCGGCGAGGGCGGTGACGGCGAAGGCGGCGGTGCCGGCGGTGATCCCCAGATGAAGAATCAGGGGAAAAAGAAATCCAAATCCAAAGCAAAAAAGAACAACCTCTTCGAGGAAGAGGAAGAAGCCGACCTTGGCCCCGGCGATGTAACCGAAGCACAGTCCCACCTTGGCAAACTGCTGATGTCAGACTCCCGGGTGGAATTGGCTCAGTCCATGGCGGAAGCCGGTGAAGCGACCAACGTTCGAGAGATTCAGATATTTACCCAGAAAGGCCTTTATGCGCGGCGCATTATGGATCATATGGGTCTACCGGACCTGAATCGCGAAATCAGCGATCTCCGCTTGGACTCGCGCGTGCCCGCACGGCGGCTCGGTCAGCAACTCAAGCAGCGCCGGGACTTCTTGCGCGAGCAGGTCCGCGACTACGTAGAACAGCAGTTCATGCTTAACGCCGACGTTTCGGGCAAGCGCCTGCGCGAAGAAATGTTGCGCTCGGTAAAGCTCTCCAACGTTGAGCACCGAAATTTCCGGCTGATTCAGGAAATGGTTTACAAGATGGCGAAGAAGCTGAGCACCCTGCACAGCCGTCGCCGCAAAGTATTTAAGCGCGGTCAGCTCAATGTTCCTAAAACCCTGCGCAACAACATGTCCTACGATGGCGCGATCTTTGATTTGTACTGGAAGTCGGTGAAAGTCGATCGGCCCAAGGTTTTCGCTATTTGCGACGTCTCGGGCTCGGTGGCTAATTACGCCCGCTTCATGCTCATGTTTTTATACAGCCTGGATGAAGTCATGCCCAAGGTTCGCAGTTTCGCGTTCTCCTCAGATTTGGCCGAAGTTACCGAGCTGTTTAACCGCAACAAGATCGAAGATGCCATCGCTAAAACTCTCCACGACTACAGTGGCGGTTCAACCGACTACGGCCAGGCACTGCTGGATTTCAAAAAACTTTGTCTGGACGACGTCGACAACCGTACAACGATCATTATCTTGGGTGACGCGCGCAACAATCATGGCGAAGCTCACGCCGAGGTTTTAAAGGAGCTTTACGATCGTTCGAAGCGGGTAATCTGGCTCAACCCAGAAGCTAAGCTCGCCTGGAACACTGGCGATTCCGAAATGCGCAAGTACGGGGCCTACTCCCACCAGGTAGAAGAATGTAACTCTCTCATGCACCTGGAGCGAGTCGTCAGCAATTTGCTTCGGCAGACGAACTAGTCGCCAATAACCTGGGCCATGCACATATCGCTACTTGTAATTGGCCGCTCGTAATTGGCCATACATATTTGGAAAGCCTGACGTTTTAAGCCACTATTTGCGGGACCTTTAACAGGACGATTTCCATCAGCGCCAACTCACCCAATCGCCAACTAGCTCGGCTCTTTTTCTTCGCCTTTGCCGGCGTTGGCCTGCTGATGATCGTTTTGCACTACGCAGGCCAAACCTTAGGGGGCGCCAGCGCGTCGGTTAGCGCGGTAGACGAAGAAAACAACAGCGTCTCCATCATCATCCGTGAAGAACCCCCTCAACTGGACAGCAGCCGCGCCACCGACTCGGTTTCAGGCATGGTGCTTGGCCATGTGATGGAGGGCTTGGTGCGCATGGGGTTGGACGATCGTCTGGAAGGAGCCGTGGCCGAACGCTGGGAAGTGACTCCGACCCACGCCACATTTTGGCTTCGCGACAACGCCAAATGGAGCGACGGAGAGCCCGTGACCGCGGCAGATTTTGTATTTGCCTGGCGGACAGCGCTAAAACCGGAAACTGCCTCTCAGTATGCGTTTTTACTGTTTGCAATTAAAAACGCCGAGGCCGTGAACAATGGCGAACTGCCCCCGGAACAACTGGGAGTCAGCGCACCAGATCCTCTGACCCTGATTGTTGAGTTGGCCCGCCCGGTACCCTTTTTCGACAAGATGCTGGTGTTCCCAACCTTCTATCCCATTCGCGAAGACTTTTATCGTGGGACCCAGGGCCGCTTTGGTGCCGACGCCGATCAGCTGCTCTATAACGGGCCGTTCCAAATCAGCCGATGGGTGCACGGCGCCAGCATGACCTTCGAGCGCAACCCGCACTTTTGGAATCAAGACGAAATTCATCTGGATGCGATTCATGTGCCGTACATTACGACGGACGCCACGGCCTCACTGAACTTTTTCAAAGACAAAAAAATCGCTACCACGGGCCTACAGGCGGAGAATCTCAGCGAAGCCATGCGCCTTGGCTGGCAGATACGCCAACATCGCGACGGCACGGTCTTTTTCCTGGAGTTCAACCATCGACCCGGACGGGCAACCGACAATTTGAATCTGCGGCGAGCTATGCAGCTAGTCCTGGACATGGACGAACTCGTTTATAAAGTCACCAAACTACCGGGTTACGAGCCCGGCGTGTCGCTGTTCCCCGGCTGGCTCATGGGCGAGCGAGAGCTGTTGCGCAAGGAGCATCCGCCGAAAAAAATCTTACCCAGCAGCGCAGCAGCTCGAGCGCACTTGCAACAAGCGCTGCTGGAGCTGGGCCTGACGCAACCCCCGACCCTGGTGCTGCTGGCTGGGGACAATCCAATATCCAATGTTCAGTCGGAATGGGTTCAACAAACGCTGAAGACCGAGCTTGGCATTGACGTCAAAATCGATAAGCAAATATTCAAGCAGCGTCTGGCCAAGATGACTTCTGGCGACTTTGATTTTGTGCTCGCGGGCTGGGGGCCTGACTACAACGACCCGCTAACCTTTGGGGATCTTTTCGCTTCTTGGAACAAAAATAACCGCGGCCAGTACCGAAGCCCGGAACTTGATGCTCTGATTCAGACCGCGCAAACCCAGCTCGATCCGCCGGTTAGAATGCAGGCCTTCAGCGAGATCCAACGGCACTTGATCGACAACGCCGTTATCCTGCCCATGTACGAGCGCGGTGTTACCTACGTGGTGGACCCTCGCCTGAAGCAGCTCAAGCGACGCATCATTGGTCCAGACCCCGATTTAAGTCGTGCCTACATCAAGGCCGACAGTGAATCGTCTTAATGGAGTTTCCCGGTTAATGAGACGTTTCTTCATACACCTAAATAGGCCTGGCCGATGCTGAAGTACGCTGCCAAACGAATCGTTTTGGGCCTGGTCACCGTATGGTTTATTGCCAGCGCAACGTTTTTTGGCATGCACGCGGTACCCGGCGATCCGCTGGCCGGAGATAAAGCCCTGACGCCGCAAATACGCGCCAATCTGGAAGCCAAATACGGCTTGGATAAGCCCTTGGTCAGCCAATACTTCATTTACCTTGGCAATATCTCCCGGGGAGATTTCGGTATTTCCTATACCCAGGAAAACCGCCGGGTAAACGATATTATTCGCGAGCACTTTCCCGTGTCCGCCACGCTGGGCATCCTGGCCATTGTTTTTGCCGGAGTTGGGGGCGTTTTGTGGGGCGCGTTAACCGCGCTGTACCGAAACCGCTGGCCGGATATTGCGATCATGTTCCTGGTGATTTTAGGCATTTCGGTACCCAGCTTTGTTATGGCTGCAATCAGCCAATGGTCTCTGGTGAACTTAAACCAATTCGCAGGTTCCACGATTCTGCCGATTGGCGGTTGGGGCAGCATCTGGCACATGGTTGCCCCGGCCCTTGTGCTGGGTTTGTCTACTATGGCCTACCTTACTCGACTCATGCGCTCCTCCATGCTGGAGGTCGTTAGCACCGACTATGTCCGCACCGCCCGCGCCAAAGGCTTGCCCGCCACCCAAATTTTTAGCCGTCACCAGTTGCGCAACGCCATTTTGCCGGTAATCACCGTCTTGGGCCCAGCCATCGCCGGCATCACCACAGGTGGCTTCGTTGTTGAAATCGTCTTCGCCATCCCCGGTTTGGGCCGCTACTTTGTCCAGGCCATTCAGCAGTTGGACTACACCGTCATTATGGGCACCACGGTATTTTATGGCGCGTTTCTGGTGTTTATGGTGATTCTGGTGGATCTGCTTTACGGCCTGATCGACCCACGGGTGAGGGTTGATCAATGAGCACGGTGGACCTGACGCCAGCAGACTTTGAAAAGCTGCCCCGCCAAACTGGTGCCGAACAGCTGACGCGACCGTCATTGTCTTACTGGTCGGATGCCTGGCGACGCTTACGCACCAATCCTCGGGCCATGTCCTCGCTGGGATTGATTCTTGCGCTGTTGGCCTTCGTGACCCTCGGGCCGGTTCTTTGGAACGTCGATCCATCGGCCCAAGACCTGGATCAAATTGGCATCGGGCCTGGCGCAGACCGGCAGGTTACGTTGGCCCTGCCATTGACTCCCTGGCAGCCTCAAACCCCGGCTGCGCCTGCTACGGCCGATGCCAGCAATCCGTTGGGGCTCACCCTGGCGGCACCGGCAACGACCCAGGCCGTGCGTCTGGTTTGGTCAGAGCCGACGGTGGATCACCGGCTCTATCGAAATCTCTTTGCACCCGAGGACACCGGCAGTTTTGGCCTACCGCTGGCAGATTTGGACACCCAATACTTCGAAGACCGGTTAGACCTGCAGCCGGGCACCTACTATTACACCCTTGTGGCTTTAGACGCTAAGGGCCAGGAAACCAGCACTGCAACAACACTAACCGTGCAGGTAACCAGAGTAATTGCCAGGGCTGAAGCCATAGAGCGTGGGCTGATTGGTCCAGATGACACCGTAGCAGTGGGGCAGACCCTGGAGCTTGCCTGGCACCCGCTGGGCACTGACTACTTGGGCCGCGATATGTTGGCGCGACTGATGCACGGCGGACAAGTGTCCCTATTCATTGGGCTGCTCGCTCCCCTGGCCTTCGTTTTGTTGGGCGTGGTCTACGGTAGCGTGGCTGGCTTTCTCGGCGGCGCTGTGGATCAGGCTATGATGCGCTTTGCCGACTTTGTGGTCGCGCTGCCGTTTCTGCTGTTTATGATTTTGTTCAAGGTCGTGTTCGGCATTGGTCCCGGGGAAAGCGGCATCCTGCCAATGTT
>CAZWQK010000143.1:0-5326 GCA_964635835.1 uncultured Pseudomonadales bacterium | reverse complement strand
CCTTTTAACGAAGTGGGCCTACAAAACCCTTATGTCATGGGCGGCGGCACTAAACCAGCTGTTTCCTCTCGTTTGATGGTGGGATCGACATGGATTCCCGGTATTTGGCCACAGTGCGTCGCGCGACATTGATGTTTTGCTCGGCCAGTATTGCGGCGATTTTGTTATCGCTCAACGGTTTGCGTGGGTTCTCTTCCGCGGTAACCTTGCGGATTATCGCGCGAATGGCGGTACTGGACATCTCGCCGCCGGAAGCCGTCCCCACGTGCGAAGAAAAAAAGTACTTCAGCTCATAAAGGCCCTGTGGCGTTGCCAAATACTTGCGGTTAGTGACTCGGGAAATCGTTGATTCGTGCAGATCTACCTGGCTGGCAATATCCGCGAGAATCAGTGGCTTCATCGCCTCTGCGCCGTGCTCCAGAAAATCCCTCTGCACCTCGACAATTTTAGTGGCGACTTTGAGCAGCGTATCGTGTCGAGTTTGCAGGCTCTTCAAAAACCACTTGGCCTCTTGCAGGTTGTCTTTTAGATAGTCTTTGTCGGGCCCGGCCGCCACGTCTTTGATCAGATTGGCATAGGTTGCGTTGAGCCGAACTTTCGGCAGGGTCTCCGGGTTTAACTCAACCAGCCATCGCCCGTTTTCTTTGCGCACCAGCACATCGGGTATCTCGTAGTCCGCCTGCTCGGTTACCAGGGCTGATCCAGGGCGGGGGTTGAGGGTGCGAATGAGCGCAACCACCTGGCTAAGTTCATGTTCGCTCAGGCCAGTTTGACGCACCAGTGCTGCGAAGTCTTTGCTGCCAAGGAGATCAAGGTGTTGGTCGACCAAGCTGCGTGCCTGATCCAGCCAAGGGGTCTGTGGGCTGAGACTGCCCAGCTGCAGTAATAGGCACTCTCGGATATCTCGGGCCGCCACACCAACCGGGTCGAACTGCTGCACGCGCTGCAAGATGGCCAGCACTTCGTCTTGAGTAGGCGGAATTTCGGATGGATCTGCATTGCCGGCCAAGGTGGCGCAAATGTCGTCGATACTGATGGTCAACATGCCGTCTTCGTTTACCGCGTCAATGATTGCTTCCGCCACGGCGCGGTCAGTTGGTGCCATAGGGGTCAGATTCAGTTGCCAGAGCAGATGGCTCTCTAAGGTTTCCTCCACTCCCCGATTTGCGTTGGGATCGAAGTCAGAATCCGGGCTGTTGGAGGCGGGTGATTGGGGGTAGATATCGTCCCAGTTGGAATCCACCGGGATGTCTTCAGCCAACGGCTCATGCAGTTGCTCGCTCACTTCGGATTCACTGATGCCGTCGATGGTTATGTCGGCGTCATTAACCGAAACCATATCTTCAACCTGATCTTGGGGCAGGGGCTCGACATTCGCGTCGCTGAGATTATCGAAGTCACCCTGATCGGAGTTTGCCAAGCTATCAGAGTCATCGAAGTCCGAGCCATACTCCTGCTCCGGCGGAGTGTCGGCGATGTCATTGCCGTCGGGCTCGGAGCCTTCACCAAATTCGTCCTCGGTTTCCAGCATCGGGTTGCTGTCAAGGTTGCTCTGGATTTCTTGTTCAAGTTCCAAGGCGCTGAGCTGCAGCAATTTGATCGCTTGCTGCAGCTGAGGAGTCATCTTGAGCTGTTGCCCAAGTTTGATGGACAGGCTTTGCTTCATGCTTGGTAGCTTCCATCGCGGCTGGAAGAGAGAAGCGTCACTGTGGGTTTCTGTCGAGAGGGCGTAATTGTAGCGACAAACCTTATTTCCTTTGGCCCTGTGCGTATTTGTACCTTGCTTGCCTGTGCCTTTGTGCGACTGCGGCAGGCGTTGCAGCTGAGCATTCGCTTTATAGTGAGACAGCTCGGAAAGGTTAAGCAAAATCCTTGCCAAGATAAACATGCTGGACGGTTGTATTTGCTAACACGTCTTGGGGAGCGCCCTGAGCAATCACTTGGCCCTGATGCACGATGTAGGCACGCTGGCAGATGTCCAAAGTTTCTCGGACGTTATGGTCGGTGATCAATATACCGATACCGCGCCTAGCGAGTCCGGATATTTCCTGTTTGATGTCGGCGACGGACACGGGATCGACACCGGCGAAAGGTTCGTCCAGCAGCATGTATTTGGGGTCGCTGGCTAGTGCCCTTGCAATTTCAAGTCGTCGCCTTTCGCCCCCACTGAGGCTTTGGCCAAGGCTGTGGCGGACGTCGCCCAAACCGAATTCCTCAAGCAGAGTCTCTAGCCGTACCTTCCTCGCTGATGCGTCTAAGCGCGGATTCAGCTCAAGCATCGCCGAAATATTGTCTTCAGTAGATAGGGTTCGGAACACGCTCGCTTCTTGGGGCAAATAGCCGATACCGTTGGCAGCTCGCTCATGCATCGGAGCATGGGTCAGCGTCTGCCCATCTAGAACTACCTCGCCAGAATCAGCTTTAACGAGACCGACGAGCATATAAAAGCACGTGGTTTTTCCAGCACCGTTGGGGCCTAGCAGACCAATGATTTCGCCCGGTGCTATTTGCAGCGAAATGTCTTCGACAACCCGATTGCCTGCATAGCTCTTGCGCAATTTTTCAGCCGCAAGCGTCAAGGCTGGTCACCGCGCTGGGCCGGCGTTTGTGAGGGCACCTTTAGCTGGACACGAACTCGCCCTGTTGCAGACTGGTTACCGTTGGCGACGAGTTTGCCTTGAGCCAGGTCGTAGCGAATGGTGGTGCCGTTTACCGTGTTGCCGGCCTGACGAAGGGAAGCGGAGCCGGTCAGCTCAAGGATAGAGGACTGGGGCAAAAAGGTAATTGTGCTGGCACTTGCCGTTGTCGCTTGGTCAGTGCCTTCGGTCTCCTGCCGGAAGTTGGCGGGTGCTCCCTGGGTGGTAATTTGAGCGATTCGGTCGTTATCCATCTGCACCGACACACTGTCGCCGGTAATTTGCAGGCCGTCCATAAACGCCACCACATTGCCCGAGTACTCAATCCGATTTTCTTCCTGCATGAAAACCGCGCTGTCTCCCTCGATGGTCAGTTCACCGCTTGCGGTAGCACTCGTTTGGGCTAAACCCGATGGTGCAAAGAGTCCGGCGACTACCCAGGACAAGGCTAAAATGTAAAGCCGGGGGTTGAGATGGAGGTTGCCCACGCTATAAATCCTCACGATTGTTGTGGAGAAAAATTTTGCTGACAACGCGGGTTGCATCGCCGCGCACAAAACGCAGAGTGCCTGTCTGCAGATCCAGGTCAAGGCCATTACTCTTTGTGATGAATCTTGGATGAAAAACCACAACCGGCTGCTCAGTGACGGCGTGTTTGCGCTTGGGGTAAACCCGCAGGCTGGATGTTTCAACGCGCAGCCCCTGGTTGCGACCTTGGGGCGAGATTTGACTTACTCGCACCCGTCCCAACAGTTCTAATTCGTCGTCTTTGGTCGTATCGAGGTCAGCTTGAGTTACTTTGCCCTGGCTTGCAACGATCTGCCACGGGCGTAGCTGTTGATCTTGAATTTGGATCGTGGGTTCCGTGACGGTTGCGTAGCGTTGCTCTGCGTACTGTTGCAGGTCGTTGGTTCGAATCTCGTAGCTAAGCTGGCCTGTTTGCGAAAAAACCTGCCAGGTGATTAACGATGCGGTGCTGCTGGGTTCCAGGGCGCGTACGTCCCCGGATCTGTCATTGGATGACAAGCCTGAGGAAAACTTTGGATCGGGTGCTCGGGTGACCAAAGCGTAAATCAAGGCGAATGCTAACAGCGCAACCACCGCGCCTGGCCAGCCTCGTAAAGTGGAGGCCAGGCTGGACTTGGGAGCTGTTTCTGACTGTGCCATATGATGAGGTTCGTTATGCAAGGAAGCGAAGCTGTCTACCTTAATCGAAGGGCCAACGTTTCTGGGCGCGCAGGATCAGTTCGCTTAACTCAACAATAACTCCCTCACCGCCGCGTCGTTGAGTAACAAATTGCGCGCGGGACAGCACTGCCGGGTGTGCATTGGGCACGGTTGCAGCTAACGTGACGGCTGGGTGGTCGAAAAGCTGCATATCTTGGACATCGTCGCCAATAGCGCACAGCTGGGAGTCGGGGAAGCCTTGGCTAATCAACTGATCCAGGGCAGCGGCTTTGTCTTCGGCGCCCTGACTTATGAATGCAATGCCTAGCTCGTCGGCGCGACGCTGAACCACCGTTGACTTCCGTCCCGTGACGATTGCCAAAGCAATACCTTGGCTGGCCAATAATTTGAGGCTGCCTCCATCCTGAACGTGGAATTGCTTTTGTTCCGAGCCATCAGTGCTGTAGACGATTTTGCCGTCAGTGAGAATGCCATCTACGTCCAAGACAATGCCGCTGATGGCGCTGGCGATTTCTCTTAGCACGTTTTGCGGATCCTGCATTATTAAGCCTGCTGCGCCAGTAGCGTGTTGTAGCCGATCCAGGCCAGGAGCATGACGGCACCTTCAAAGCGGGTAATCACGGCTCTGGAGTTTAAGCCATAAGCGAAGAGGGCGAGCATTAACGTAAGCGCCAACATCATGCCGCTGTCCCGCCAAAGAGCCGAAAAATCCAGCTCGGTGCTGGTAATGAGTCCTGGCACCGCAAGCACCGCAAGAATATTGAGTATGTTTGAACCGACAATGTTGCCTATGGCAATGTCAGGTTGGCCCTTGAGCGCGGAGCCTACGGTAGCCGCCAACTCCGGCAGACTGGTGCCAATGGCCACAATGGTGAGTCCGATGATCATGCTGCTAATGCCTAGCGCGACGGCAATTTCAGTAGCGGCATAAACAAGCAGTTGGGCTGCTGCCAATAAAACGATCAGGCCGACGAAGAGCCAAAATAAAGCGGCGGCTTGTCGCATTTGGGGAAGCTCGTCCAGTTCGCTGGCCAACAGGCTTTCACCGTCGGCGGCTTCTCTTTCTGACCGCAACAGCTGCCATAAAATGTAGGCCAGGCCAGTGAGTAAAAGAATGCCATCTAACATGCCAAGCTTGCGGTCGAAGAGAAGAATAATAGCCAGCACTGTAGCGCCTAAAAGCCACGGCAACTCTCTTCGTCTTACGCTTTGCGAAAAAGGTAGGGGCATGACGATCGCCGTGATGCCAAGGACTAAACCGATGTTGGCGATGTTGGAGCCTATGGCATTGCCAATGGCCAGCACGGCGTTGCCTTCCACCGCAGCGATCAGCGCGACGACAATCTCCGGCGCCGATGTGCCAAGGGAGACCACGGTCAAACCAATCACAATATTGGAGACACCCAGGTTGGTGGCTGTGGCTGCAGCCCCAGTAAGAAACTTGTCTGCGCTCCAGATCAGTGCGGCAAAGCCGAAAGCCATTAAGAGCAAATTGACCCACA
>CAZWQK010000142.1:0-5454 GCA_964635835.1 uncultured Pseudomonadales bacterium | reverse complement strand
ATTTTCTCCGGCGTCTTGCAGTAGGTAGGTGGCTGCCTTCGCCCACAAGCCAATGCCGCGGCCCTCGTGACCTGCCATATAAATCAGATAACCGCCCGAGGCCTCGGACTCGATGCGGTTGATTGCCGAAGCCAACTGCGGTCCGCAATCACAGCGCTCGGAGCCAAACACATCCCCGGTAAGGCAATTGCTGTGTACGCGAACCAGAGGGTTTTCCCCGGGTTCACCAATCACGAGCACGCTGTTCACGGCCAGGGGTGAGACCAGGTGGGCAAATAAATGTTGGCCTCCTCGAGCGTTTAGCTCCGAGGCCAACGCTTCGACACCCCGGAGTTCGGTACTGCGCACAGCGGCATACCACTGCACAGTGGTATCCACCCCAGGCAGCTTCATGGGCAGCGGGATTGGCCCCATCAGGTTAATCGCCAGCTCGCTTGGTGGCTCTACCTGATCCACGTCAATGGTTCGGCCATCGGCGTCGATCCGGGTGAGCTTGCCGTCAGCGATCAGGCGCTTTCGCACGTCAGGATTTAGATAGGTAAACATACAGTCAATAACGCCTAATCAGGCCTCCAGCGGACAAGGGAGGGACCAATTTTGCGGCAGACGATCCATCTAAAAGACGATTCGCAGCACGCTTTCTGCCACGCAGGCAGGTTTGTCTGCGCCGTCGATCTCCACGGTCATCTCGTTGATCACTTCCAGCATACCGCCCTTTTCTTCGACGCTTACGAGCTTGCCCACCGTGCGGATTTTCGCGCCCACCTGTACCGGGTTCATGAACCGCACTTTGTTCCAGCCGTAGTTAATACCCAGCTTCATGCCATCCAGGGCTGGCAGGCCGATACCGGAGCCCCCTGGCAGAAAGCTCATGATTGACAAGGTGAGCTGACCGTGGGCGATTGCCGCGCCGAATGGCCCGGCTTTTGCTCGCTCTGGATCCACGTGGATCCACTGCCGGTCTAGGGTTGCGTCGGCGAAGGTATTCACTCTTTCTTGGGTAATCTCAAACCAATCTGTGGGTTCAGAGGCTTGGCCGATCTGAGCATTCAGCTTTTCGATAGCGTTGGCAATGGGTGTACCTGACATGAGTCTCTCCTGGACAGTCTGTATAAATCGGGGAGCCAGCCTAAGTAACGTACTGGTTTGGATCAAGCACCAAGATCCTTTGGTCTAGATAAACCCGAGGAACACGTCAGCAGCCGTTGCACCGCGCGATCCATTCGCCGTTCTGCAAGATCGGAACGGGAGTCCAATTCATGCAGCAGACTAGCGCACAGATTAGCCGCAGCTAACGGCTGAGCCTGGCGCTGACACAGGGCATTTAGCGCACCGCAATCGGGCAGGTCGGCGGCGATATCCATCAGCACCGGTGGCGATAGCGCACCAATTTCCGGCCGCAATTCGAAGTCCGCCAAATTGTGCAGGCTCGTCAGCAGCTTCGGCCCCATCATCTGTGGCGCAATATAATCTGCATCAACTCGAGCCATCATGCGCAAAATCAAATTCGACAAAAACGGCAGCACCACACAGCCTTTGGGAAAACCAGCGAAGGCGTTGTGAACGTTCTTGCGAACCTGCCAGCCGCTGCGATTGGGAAGTTTCGGCTGCACCCAATGTTCCTCACCGAATACGCAGTCGCGACCCAGCTCAGGCGCAAAAACCTCCGGCGCGAACACCAGCACGTCCGCGTCAAACCACAGCACCCAATCAAATTTGTTTTGCAGCAAACGCTGGGCCCATTGCAAACGCCCCAAGTCTGCGGCGATGGGCATACGCCCTTGAACCTTGGCCATGTACCAATCGGGAACCTGCTCAAACAGCTCATCCCCCAACCGTTGATAGGCGTAATCCCGCGCCTGGGCCCAGGCCTGCACCGACGCCATACAGCGCTGCTGCCATAGCGCGATACCGTCGGGAGCGCTCTGTAGCACCAAGACACGCGACATCAATCGAACCTCGTTAACTCACTCATGAATGCTCGTGCTCCTCACGTTAACCCTGACCACGCAGGAACGCTTCAACTTCATCCATGCGCGCGTAGGTATCCTGCTCTCCGCAATCCATAAGCTGGCCCAAGTAGTCGGGTTCAAAGTTCACCATACTCAACGCATCTGCTGCCGGCTCATGCTTACCGCCAAACCCGCCGGAGAAAAAACGGAACGCGCCGGGCATTTGCGGCTGCGATTGCCTGGCGATCTCACCAAGATCCTGCTGAGGCCGCAGCACCAGCACCGCTACCGGTCGCTGTTGCCCCCAGTTTTGGCGAGGTATGCGCCGCAGCAAATCGTTGATACGCTGCATTTGCATGGCGTCGAAATCCAGCAGGTCCAGAAATACCGCGTTGAGCATCACCCCGGCTATTTGCCCCGGCGAGGGGTAGCGCGCCGGTCCGTCATTGCGGCCCTGAGTCGGTACTGTTCGCGGTGATACCGCCAGAATTCGCTTCGCCCCCAGACGCATAGCAGGTGACAGCGGTGCCGCCAAACGCACGCCGCCGTCGCCATGCCACTGACCCTGCAGTCGAACCGAGGGGAAGAAAAACGGTAAGGCCGCTGACGCCATGACGTGATCAATGGTCAACGAGGCATGCTGTCCGGTTACCTGACTGCCGCTCCAAATCCGCTCGGACAAGGTATCCACCCAGGCTTCCGAGCGGCCAGTGCCGTAATTGGTCGTGACCACAGCCAGTGCTTGAAGCCAGCCGTCCGCCAGACTGCGATCGACACCGGCGATCTCTCCGGTCTCCGGATCAGCGACCAAATGGCGCTGCAAATACCGGCGCAGGGGCTTGTTGTTGACCATGCCGCGAATGTCTTTACGCCCCAGGCGGCCGCCGCTGACAAAGTGCAGGCCCCAATGTCCCATTCGACTGGCCAAGGGGCCTAACCCAGTGCGGTAGACCTCCTGAGTGCGCATTTGCCGCCACAGCGATACCAACGCTTCCACGCTTTGCAGCCAGGTGCCCTGAAAAGCGGCAAGATGTGTGGCGTTGATAGCCCCCGCCGAAACACCGGTTAGGATCTGCGGACGATAGTCCGGGATTTTGTGTGCGATGGCTCGCAGGCATCCCACCTGATAAGCCGCTCGAGCACCGCCACCAGACAGCACCAACGCCTGACCCGCATTGAAGGTATCTTCGCCTAATACCTGACTCACTCTAAATTCTCCAGGCGAGCCTTGCTAAACTGGGCTCGCGAAACCAAGTGCTGCAAACCGAGTACTCCCAAACCACCTCCCCAGACTGGCTACTCCAAGCCAATTTCAATTCGCGTCAAAAGAATGCCCTGTCAAGTATGTCTGAACCAGCAACCGCTGAGTATCATGACGCCATGTCTTCACCCCTCAAACGCCTTGGCCATCAGTTGAACAACATTTTTCGCCCCGGCGGCAAAGTGTTTTATGGCTGGTGGATTGTACTCGCATGCGCCGGCGTGCAATGGCTGGCCGCGCTGACGTGGATGCACTCCTACGGCGGCTATGCCCTGAAGCTGCAGGCAGACTTTGGCTGGAGCATGTCAGTGCTGTCTTTAGCCTTCGCCCTGACCCGACTGGAAAGCGGACTGCTGGGACCGCTGCAAGGTTGGCTGGTAGACCGCTATGGGCCAAGGCTTATTCTCATTATCGGCACCGTCATTTTCAGCGTGGGCTTTTTCTTGTTCAGCCTAGTGGAAACCATCACCACCTACTTCATCGCGTTCATTTTAATCGCCCTGGGCTCAAGCCTCGGCGGCTTTGCCACGCTCATGGTGTCCATTGTCAGCTGGTTTGACGCGCACCGAGCCAAGGCCGTTGCCATGTCTCAGATTGGCTTTTCCGCCGGCGGCCTGTGCGTGCCTTTTGTCATGATGGGTCTGGAGGCCTTTGGCTGGCGCTCCATGGCCCTGTACTCCAGCATTCTAATCATGGTGGTCGGCATTCCTTTGGTCAGCCTGGTCAGGCACCGTCCCGAAGACTACGGCGAAGTACCCGACGGCATTCGAGCACGCGGAGCCGATGAACCCGCTGACGAGCGAAAACGCAGCCAGACCCAGATCAGCCTAACCTGGCGTCAGGCTGTTCGAGAACCTTCATTTTGGCTGATTTCCTCCGGTCACGGCCTGTCCTTGCTAACGGTGTCGTCGATGCTGGCCCACCTGATTCCTTATCTGACGTTCGATTTAGGCTACTCGCCAGTAAACGCTGGCTTTGTGTTTGCGCTCATGACGGCCCTGCAGATGACCGGGTTATTTTTAGGCGGTGTGATCGGTGATCGCTTCGACAAACGGGCTATCTGTGTCCTGTGCATGATAGGCCACTTTGTTGGCCTGATTGCCCTGACCTATGGCGCTCAGCCAGAGCTGGTTCTGCTGTTTGCCGTCGCCCATGGTCTCGCCTGGGGCATTCGAGCCCCGCTGATGGTGGCACTGCGCGCCGATTACTTCGGGCCCAAGTCCTTTGGCACCATCATGGGCATCTCCTCTTTAATCGTGATGATCGGCATGACCTGTGGCCCGCTATTTTCCGGGGTAATGTTCGACCTTTACGGCAACTACAACCTGGCCTTCACCTGCGTTGCCTTTTGTTCCTTAATCGGTGCCATGTGCTTTTGGTTTGCTAAACCGCCAAAGCTCATCGCCGCACAAGCCCAACAGGATTCAGATGCCCAAGCCCGGCAGCTGTAATACACTGAGAAACCTGCGCTGAATTGCACTGAGTCAATACAGGAGAGGTCATGGACTTCGCGCTAACCGAAGAACAACAGAGCTTTGTCGATACCGCAAAAGCCTTCGCTCAAGACCAGCTTGCACCTTATGCCGCCGAGTGGGACGCCAACAGTCACTTTGCCAAAGACGCCCTGCGACAGGCAGGCGACCTGGGGTTTATGGGTATGTACACCCCGGAACAGGCAGGTGGGCTGGCCATGCCTCGCCTGGACGCGAGCCTTATCGTGGAGGAGCTGGCCAAGGGCTGCACCACGACGGCAGCGTTTTTGACCATTCACAATATGGCCACCAGCATGATTGGCCGGTTCTGCCAACAAGACGTGATCGACCAATGGTGTCCGGACTTAGTCGCCGGCACCAAACTGGCGTCATACTGCTTAACCGAGCCGGGTGCAGGCTCCGATGCGGCAGCCCTTTGCACCAGTGCTGTTAGCGACGGTGACGACTACGTGATTAATGGCAGCAAGGCCTTTATCTCCGGTGCCGGCGAAACCGACGTGCTGGTGCTCATGCTGCGCACAGGCGATAAAGGACCTAAGGGAGTCACCGCTGTCCTTGTGCCCGCGGATGCCGACGGCATTAGCTACGGTAAAAATGAACACAAGATGGGGTGGAACGCCCAGCCAACCCGAGCCATCGCCTTTGACGATGTTCGAGTGCCGAAAAATACCGCCTGGGTGAAGAAGGTCAGGGATTTGCCATCGCTATGGATGGCCTGGACGGTGGCCGCATCAATATCGCCACCTGC
>CAZWQK010000141.1:0-5501 GCA_964635835.1 uncultured Pseudomonadales bacterium | reverse complement strand
CAGAGACCTGCAAGCGCTTGAATAAACCCGGACTAATCCTGGGTGAACCCGCCAAGGAAGCCATGCTGGCTTATCACTGGCCGGGTAATGTTCGCGAGCTAAGAAACGCCATTGAGCGCGCGGTGATCCTGGCTGATGAGGGCGCGGTGATTACCCAAACACTCTTAGCGATTGAACCCCGTGCAGAGCAAGAGGCGGACATCCGGGGTGACGCCGACCCAAATCAAACGTCCCTGGAGGACTACTTCGTACGTTTTGTGCAGGACAACGAAGAACATCTAACCGAAACCGAACTGGCGGCAAAACTCGGGATCAGCAGAAAGAGTCTCTGGGAACGACGCCAACGCCTCAACATACCGCGCAAAAAGACTCAGCAGCGCGGTCGTCGGGAAAGCTCTTGAAACAGTTATTGAGCTTTTTCAAGCGCAAGAATGTTGAACGCGCAAAACCGGCTCGTATTACGAACCATCAGCTCGGCCCGAAAGTCCTCGACCGCAACGCGCTAGAAATTATCAAAACTCTCAACGCCAACGGCTATCAGGGATATCTTGTCGGTGGCTGCGTCCGCGACGCCCTGTGCGGAGTCGCGCCCAAAGACTTTGATGTGGCAACTGACGCCCCCCTGGAAACCGTAGTTAAGCTATTTCGCCGCTCCCGTATCGTTGGGCGCCGCTTCCCTATCGTGCACGTGCGCTTTGGTCGCGAACTCATCGAGGTGTCCACCTTTCGACGATCTATGTCGGATAAAGTGGTTCAGGATGACAAAGGCATGATCTTGCGAGACAACGCCTTCGGAACCCTTCAGGAAGATGCCTTCAGACGAGATTTAACCGCCAACGCGCTTTACTACGATGCATCCAACAATGAGATCATCGACTTCGTTGGTGGCGTGGCAGATATCAAGGCCAAAAGACTGCGGTTTATCGGCGAAACGCCTACGCGCCTGGCGGAAGATCCAGTGCGTATTCTGCGGGCCATGCGCTTTGCCGCTAAGCTTTCCTTTGATATCGACCCAGACATTCTCGCCTTGCTAGGCCAGACTGCGAAGCGCCTGGGCTCCGTTCCGCCGGCGCGTCTTTTTGATGAATTTCTCAAACTCTTTTTAAGCGGCTATGCCGAGACCGTTTGGCAGCAGATGCATCAAACACCCATTGCAAACGCACTTTTCCCCACCTGTGATCCCGCCAGCCCCTTAGTCATGGCCGCGATGCGCAACACCGACGACCGAATTCGCAGCGGCGCATCCATCACGCCCGGGTTCTTGGTTGCCGTGCTGCTCTGGGATGACTTTCAGGCAAGAAAAAGTGATGACGCACTGGTCGAGGATCCGGCCTTCGTTGTCCTCAAAGACCAGCAGACTTTTGTGGCCATACCTCGGCGCTTTGGCACCTTCGCCAGAGAGGTATGGATGATTCAAGAGCGATTGCAGGCTCGCAACTTACGCTCAGTAGAGCGTTTACTTACCCACAAGCGTTTTCGTGCTGGCTATGACTTTCTCTGCCTTAGAGCCGATTCTGACGACGCGCTTAAGCCTTGCGCCCAGTGGTGGCACGACTTCCAGCATGGGGATGAGGTCAGTCGTCGCGCACTAATGGACGAGTTGCCCCGGGCACCGCGCAAACGACGCAGGGGTCGCAAAAAACGCCCGGCGGAGGACGGAGCTCACACTTTGGCAACCGACAGTTGAAGGCCCGTACAGGTTTCTTCATAGTGACCAAACAACTTCCGGTATCTCGTCAGGTCGATTAACCACTGTGTCTACTTCTCAAGCGTCATTTCTCGAACCCAGCCAGCAAGCGCATCCGGCGGAGCGCGGTGACGTGCTGGCAAGATTGAACTTGGCGAAGCAAACCAACAGCCTGCCGCGGTATATCGCCATTGAAGGGCCTGTGGGCGTGGGTAAAACCACGTTAGCGAACAAATTAGCTGACCTGCTGAACTACCCACTCATGTTGGAGCCGGTGACAGAAAACCCGTTTTTAGATCGCTTCTACGCCGGGGGGTCAAACCAAGCGCTGCCAACCCAGCTGTTTTTTCTACTGCACCGCGCTAAGCAGGTCACACAAATACCCGAGGACGATCTTTTCGCAAAAACTCTGATCGCCGACTTTATGATCGAAAAAGACGATTTGTTTGCCAGACTGACGCTCGACCCGGAAGAGCTTGAACTGTATCAACAGATCCACAAGAGCCTGGCCATTGATCCGCCCAAGCCTGACCTTGTGATCTATCTGCAGGCTCCGGCAAGGATCCTTCAGCAGCGTGTGTTGCGGCGGGGTCTTGAGTTCGAGCGCGGCATCGACGTGGACTATCTGGATGCCCTGGCAGACAGCTACACAGAATTTTTTCACTATTACAGCGACGCTCCGGTGCTCATTGTTAACGCAGCGGCAATAGACTTCGCCAACAATGCCAACCACTTCAATGCCTTGATCGAACAGATCTTGGACATGGAAGGTGCCCGGCAGTTTTTTAACCCCAACCCGACGCTCCTTTAAGTCATGACGAACGTCAGTGCCCCCCCTCACTGGGAGGCGTTACTCGCCTCAGCAAAACGGATTGAAAACACACCAAGCCTGACGCTGCTGCAGGATCAGAAGCGCAATAGTGCTTTGCGTTTGTCTCTGGGCGGCTGCCAGTTTGATTTCACTCGTCAGCGCGTGGATCAGCAAATTATTGATGAACTATTAGCGCTAACGGAAAAGACTGAGCTGCTCGCGAAACGCGATGCCATGTTTGCCGGCGAACACATCAACCTGTCAGAGAATCGCCAGGTCCTCCACCCGGCCCTGCGAGATGGTGCGCCCGGCGCGTCGGAATCCCTAAAGAAACAAGTTCAGGCCACCAGGGCGCGGTTATACCAGTTAGTCGAGGCCATCCGCTCAGGCGGTCATCGCGGCTATACCGGCAAGGCAATTCAGGACGTAGTGCATATCGGCATTGGCGGCTCTCACTTGGGGCCCGAACTGGCTGTCGCCGCCCTTGGCCAACGAGGCAGAGGCGGTGGGGGACAAAACGCCAGCCCAAACCTCCACTTTGTTGCCAACGTGGATGCTCAAGATATAAAGCAGGCACTTGCCGGCCTGAATCCGCAAACCACCCTCTTTATTGTGGTATCCAAGTCCTTTGGCACTTTGGAAACTCAGCTTAATGCCAGCACCGCTCGCAGCTGGTTTTTGGAGCGCACCGGCGACTTGGCCGCCATAGGCAAACACTTTGTAGCCGTTACGGCGAACATTGAACTTGCCCGGCAGTTTGGTTTGAGCGAGGAACAGATCTATCCGCTGTGGGATTGGGTTGGCGGCCGCTTTTCTCTGTGGTCAGCCGTAGGGTTACCAATCATGATCTCCCTCGGCGTAGAGGCTTTTGAGAGATTTTTGGCCGGAGCCCGGGCAGCTGATCAGCACTTTTTGAGCGCGCCTCCGGAGCAAAACATTCCTCTGGTTGCGGCCCTACTCGCCACATGGAACACCACGGCGCTCTGCTGCGACAGCCTCGCTATGCTTAGCTATGACCAGCGGCTAGCCCTATTACCCAGCTACCTACAGCAGCTTGAAATGGAGAGTAACGGTAAATCCGTGAGCATCAGCGGTGAGCCACTGCCCTACCGAACCATGCAAATTCTCTGGGGTGGCTGCGGCACCAATGGCCAGCATGCCTACCACCAGCTACTGCACCAGGGCACCAGCCGTTTCGCCGCAGACATTATTTTAGTAGGTCAGGATGATCTGGGGCTGCCCGAGCATCATCGGTGGCTGATAGCCAATGGCATTGCACAAGGACAGGCCATGACCTTGGGGACTGACCATGAGTCAGCAGATGAGGCTCACAAAAGCGTCCCAGGGCAACATCCCTCCACGACTGTCTTGCTGGATCAGTTGGGACCGGAGCAGCTTGGCTGCCTGTTGGCAGTTTACGAACACAAAGTATTTTGTCAGGGAATTTTGTGGAATATAAACTCCTTCGACCAGTGGGGGGTTGAGCTTGGCAAGCAATTGGCGGTGCCGATCTTTGCTCAAATGCGCGGCAATAACTCGTCAGACCAAGATCCGGCTACTCGTTTTTTAATCGATTATTACCGCTCGCTGTAGCCGTCAGAATCCTAACGGCTATAGCACGATAAACAGGGGGGCTTGCTGTGAGCGAATTGTATCCGGTGCCTGAGAACATCATGGCCCGCACGTTAATGGACGACGACACGTACCAGCGTCTGTACGCCCAATCCATCAATGATCCAAACAGCTTCTGGGCTAATCAGGCCGAGGCATTTTTAACCTGGAACAAACCGTGGCATACCGTCAGCAAAGCAGATATCCCTAATGGCAACGTTGCCTGGTTTGACGGTGCACAGCTCAACGTCAGTACCAACTGTATTGACCGGCATCTGCCGGAGCGAGCGGACCAAACGGCAATCATCTGGGAGGGTGACGACCCTGGCGATGACCAACGAATTTCCTACCAGGAACTTCACGACCAGGTGTGCCAGTTGGCCAACGGACTTCGGCAACGCGGTGTAGGTAAAGGCGACCGAGTCTGCATCTACATGCCCATGATTCCCGAGGCCGCTTACGCGATGTTGGCCTGCGCCCGCATCGGGGCGATCCACAGCGTTGTATTCGGTGGTTTCTCACCCCAATCACTTAAGGATCGGATTCTCGACTCGGACTGCCAAACCGTGATTACTGCCGATGAAGGGATCCGAGGCGGCAAGGCGATCCCGCTCAAGGCCAACACAGATGAGGCGCTAACAGACTGCCCCAACGTTCACACCGTTATTACGGTAAAGCGAACGGGTGCAGAAGTCAGTTGGACTGCAGAGCGGGACGTTTGGTACGGCGAGCTCATCGCCGACCAACCCACCCACGCGGAACCTGAGCTCATGGAGTCCGAGGACCCCCTATTCATCCTGTACACCTCTGGCTCCACCGGCAAACCCAAGGGCGTGCAGCACAGCTCGGCTGGCTATTTGCTGCATGCCGCCATGACTCACAAGTACGTCTTTGATTATCAAGAAGGCGATATTTACTGGTGCACCGCCGATGTGGGCTGGATTACCGGCCATTCGTATATTGTTTATGGGCCTTTGGCCAACGGTGCCACAACGCTGATGTTCGAGGGTGTGCCCACTTACCCGGATGCCTCCCGCTGCTGGCAGGTCGTTGATAAGCATCAGGTCAACATCTTTTACACGGCGCCCACCGCCCTGAGGCAACTCATGGCTCAAGGTGATAAATACGTCAGCGCCTCCTCCAGAGCATCCCTGCATCTACTGGGCAGCGTTGGCGAGCCCCGGACAGTTGTCGAGGCTGTCGGGAATGCCGTCCCCGTCCCCATCCTCACCCGACGGAACATCGGGCCCCAACGCATAGTTCTTTGACACCTCCGCGTCGGTGAGCGCGCGATCGTAGACCGCGACCCAGCGCATCACCCCCAGCCACTGTCGCGAGTCCAACAACTCCTGGGCCAAGACGAGGTGCAGGTCGGGCGCGAAGCTGAACGCG
>CAZWQK010000140.1:0-5578 GCA_964635835.1 uncultured Pseudomonadales bacterium | reverse complement strand
TAACCGCAGTAGTGATTAGCGATGCTATCCAACTCGTGTTGCTGCTGAGCGCCGTGATTTTTTCTTTGTTTTTTATTGGCGATTTGATCGCCTGGGACTTTTTCGCCTCGGAGCGCAACAACGCGTTGGTGAACGATTGGGGTTTTGACGGCGGAGCGTACGGTTTTTGGCCCATGCTGATTGGTGGGCTGTTCCTTTATGCCGCTTATTACGGCTGCGATCAAAGCCAGGCTCAGCGTATTTTGGCAGCACGCAGTGAAACGGAAACTGCACGAGTGCTGCTGTTAAACGGCATCTGCCGTTTTCCTATCGTGTTGCTGTACTGTTTTCTCGGATTAGGTCTTGCTGCACTTTCTCTGCAGGACTCTTCCATCGTTGGTGCGCTACCAGAGACCAGTACCGGTGAGAAAAACATTAACCTGGTGTTTCCGGTTTTTGTGATGAGCTACTTTGAGCCAGGTTTCGTCGGCTTGGTCATGGTTGGGCTGATTGCGGCGTCGATGTCTTCCATCGATTCTGGGCTGAACAGTTTGGCTGCGGTCACGGTAGAAGATTTCTTGCGCCCACACCTTGCGCTAGATACATCGCCCGGAAAACTGTTGTTTTGGGGGCGTTTGTGCACTCTGGCTTGGGGGCTGTTCGCAGTTGCGTTTGCGTTTCAGGTGGAGGCTATTGCGCCAACGGTGCTGGAGGCGGTGAATAAAGTGGGTTCGATGGTGAACGGTCCATTGCTTGCTTTGATCGGTGCAGCGCTGCTGCTGCGGCGGTGTCCGCAGCGGGGGGCGTTGCTGGGTTTTGGGCTCGGCTTACTGGCCAATATCTTTGTGGCGGGCTTTTTCCCGGAGGTATCCTGGTTGTGGTGGAATGTCATTGGCTTCATGGTGACGTTGAGTTGTATATCCGTTGCCGGAAGCATTGCTCGAATAGAGGAACCCCCGAGGTCCACCGCAGCCGCTGTCGTGCTGGCCGGTAACGAGCAAGTACAGCCTATGGAAATCGCGAGGGTCATGCCTCTTAAAGGCTATGTTGCAGCGCTGCTCGCAGCATTTGTTGTGATCTTGGGCGTGTGCATCTTCTTGCAAATAAAGGCATAGATCCCGATGCTCCTATGTACGCAGCCCCCCGGCAGGCCAGAGGGGAAGCGGGCGGGCCTAAGCGTTTGCTATAAAAGAAGGCTGAACGCTGGCGACAAGGCATCGCAAGTTGTTTCGAAAGTAACCTAGACGAACTCGCGAGTCAGCATGAAAGTAGAAGTATACGGTGGCTACCACTCTCCATGGGTGCAAGCAGTGATGTTGGCACTGCATGACCGGGGCATTGAACACAACCTGCGTCAAGTTCCACCGCTGGAAACGTTCAAGCGATGGGGTGTGCTGATGCCCGCGGTTTCCATCGATCAAGGTCCCTGGGAAATCGAGTCTTCGCAGATTTTGGTCAGCCTAGGTTGTGAGCAGATATCTGATGATGATCTGCAGGCAGTCAAAGTGGCATGGCAAGGTGTTGTGCACCGACCGGACAATCCGCTGGTTTTTTTTGCGGCGTTTGCTGATGCTGGTGATAGATCACCCTCCGCTCTCAGGCGGCTCGCGCGTAATTTTTTCCGCAGTTTTGTCTGCTTTTATATGTTCCTGCTTATCAACACGGTGAAGCTTGTTAGAAAACCAAAAGATCCCAGTAACTTTGGTGATCAGTACCTGTATTGGGAGCAGGTTTTAGCCTCATCGAAGGGACCCTACCTGGATGGCTGTGTTCCCGGAGTTCGAGACTTTCTATTGTTTGGTGTGGTCCAGTGCCACTCGAGTATTCCAATTCCGCCCCTAGAACCGTTGCGTCAGGATCCGCGGTTGTCGCGGATACGACGTTGGATCGGCAGCATGCATGAGCGATTTCGTGATTATCCCTACCTCTATTCTGGAGGGTACTTTGAACCTCGCCAGCCCCAGCCGACGGCCGCCGGCCCGCTGCAGCGCGGCGCGTTCTACTCGGGTCTGGTAACGCTGTTCGTGCTGTTGCCTTTGACAGCGCCACTGGTGTTCCTGCTGATGCGCAAAGTGCCTCGGTAGTAAATCCGTCGGGCTGAAGCCCGACCTACAAAGCACGATGGTTGGTATTTCCGCAAGTTGTGGTGGGTCGGGCTTCAGCCCGACATGTCTATGAGCGGTGAAACTTTTGACGAGGTGAAACGCCAGGAACGAAGAGGGCGATTCAGTGCTGGGTTAAGCGCTCAGTAGCAGGCTCATCAGAATGCAACCTAGTCGCCAATGGCAGCGCTGGCGTTCTTCAGACTTCTCTCGCCGAAAGACACATAAAGGGTGAGTGCCGTCTGCAAACTCATCCGCTGCCAATAAAAATCCAGCAGATCAAGCTGGGGGGTGTCTTGCCGCTTCAAGCGGCCTGCCGGTGTTCCATCGCGTTGGTAGAGAATGCGGTTTTCATCCAAATTAAATAGGGCATCCTCTTCGTGCCAGCACTCGTCGCAGGCAGGATCGTGAAAACGGTAAATTTCACTGTCTTTGCCATCGTCCAGCAGAAATGCCGCGTTCTTTTTGGAGTAGTAAGCGATGTTGTTCTGCTTCATCCACAGGTCGTGATTGCGCTCAATCACTGTGACGAATTTGTTCACAGCTCTCGGCTTGACGGTTGGTGCCAGGGCAATCAAAGCCAACAGAACAAGAGCGGTCTGGGTCAGCACGCCGCTTTGGGTGAGCAGAGCACCAAGCAGTAGAATCGCCGAGATAAGATAAAACCAGTTCGAACGCTCAACTTGCCGCTCGAAGTTTTCCTTACTTTCCTTGAAGCGCTTAACCTTCAACAGATTGCTTTTTGCTAAATCGGCCATGGTTTTCGATTCCTCCAGGCGAGTGTCAGCCAGGCGCACATCATGAATGTTTCTGGTCCAGCAAGCAAAACTAGCCCGCTGGCAGAGATTGCGAGTTGCATCCAGATTTCTCTTTGACAGGGACGTGGTCTGTCTGATGCTAGCGAGGGCGCAATAATCGCAAAGCTGCTATAACAGTGGTGCTTACGTTCTTGCGTAAGTAGTTTTCGAAGAACAACAAACCAACAACAAAAAGAAGGTATGCAATGAAGAAGCTTGTTTTAGCAATCGTGATGATGGCAGCCAGTCAGCTAACGGTAGCCGATGCGTTGACTTTGCAGGAGCGTCAGGCGTCTGCAGTTCTCGGTGTCACCTCTGTCACTCTTGGTCCTGTTACCACGATAAATGCTGAAGGCGATATGGGTGAATACGGCAAGGTGTACGTCACCTATAACCTGACTCAAACCTCACCAACTAGTGGAACCGTTAGCGGAGAAGGGCGGGGCGTGCAGAATAACGAAATCGTGTTCGGGCGCTTTACCGGTTACTACCAGCGTCAGGGCGCGGTGATTACCATGCACAATGTCGTGCAGCTTGGCGATGGCTCGCAAAATCTTGATGTTGTGACGCTAGAGCCCGCGAAAGGCGAAGCCCGAGTCGACGCCTACATTCTTAAGTAGCGCCACGAATCTAACAACAATAAGAAGGATACCTAATGAAGAAGTTAATGATGTCGCTTTTACTGATGACGATTGGGCCGGTGACTGCGGTGCTGGCGGCGCCAGTAATTACGGTGCCGGACGAGTCTTTTACTCTCGAAGGCAAAATGCTGAATCTTGAGCTTACCGACTCTGCCGGGGTAGTTACGGTTGAGGGTATCGCTGGTCGATACGGTCGAGTGTTTCTGACCTATAACATGACAATGAACCCCAATTCAGACAGTCAGGGTGCTTTCACAGGCCGTGGTATGGGCATTAGTGATGAGGGGGTTCGGCAGGCTGGTTCTCGGCAAGGTGTATGGAAGCGCGAAGGTACTGTCGTCACATACTATTCGTTAGATGATGTGTCTGACGGGAATCAGAATCTATGCAAGTCGGTTTTGGACATATCTACCGGCAAGTTTCAGATGACTTTCTATCCGCTCTAGCGGATTCAGTCCGATGACTTGTCTCGGGCAGGTCGGCGGCTTTCTTGCCGGGCGATGCCAGGAGTCTTGGCAGGGTCTGCCGCGCTTGTAAGCTGGCCACAACAGGTGCCGCGCAGCGCGGCCCTTTGGTTAGCTCGGTTGCGGGCATTTCGGAAGGCGCAGTAAATCGCCAGTCTCGGCGTTGAATCCACTGAGAGTTGGTTGCATGTGATTGAAATAAACGGCATGGCCCACGTGATTTTAACGGTCGCACAGTTTGATGGAGTTCACCGGTTTTACAGCGCGCTGCTCCCAGCCTTAATAAAAGAAATAAATAAGCGGAGTGCAAATTAATTGACCTCTATAAACGAACTGCTGTCGGCACTGGAGACGAGCAGTAGGGTTGTGACCCTAGCCGCCGACGAATATTTTGACTTTAACGCCAAAGACCAAGTCCTTGTCATTGAGCAGGGGGAGCTATTAATTATTGGGCAGAAGGATCCAAAAACCGGGCGGGCTGGTCGCCAACTGCTCAAGGCAGGGGATCCCATCGGGGTTGCAGAATGCATTGCATCTCGAGCCAGCGACTTTGATTTTCAAGTGAATAAGGCTTTGGAGCTTCGCGTTTTCGATGGCGCGGCAATGCGTGGGCACGTGAACAATGCTGGTGTCTTTGCGCGAACGATTGCGCGCTACAGCCTGAAGCGTATTTTTGAAGAGACGGCAAAAGACACCAAGGCCAGCATTGTTTTTGAAGATGAGTTCATCTACAAAAATTACGAAGATCTGCGCAACGTTGAGTTTGCCGCGGAAACGCAGATTTTTAAGGCGGGCGCTGAAGCGGACAAGATGTACTTCATCGAAAAAGGTCAGGTGAACATTAATTCCGAGCAAAGCAAGCACATCGCTACCTTGGGCGTAGGTGAGTGTTTTGGTGAGGGCGCCTTGATGGGAGCTGCGACGCGCAACGCCTCGGCAGTGGCGCAGACGGACGTGGAGCTTGTCGTGATCGAGAGCGAAATGGCCGAACAAGAACTGCGGGGAGAGCACCCCATGACATGGCTAGCCACTCTGCTGTTGCTTAAGCAGGTTGGTTTGATGAATCAATTTCGCGGTAAACGCTAACCCCGCTGACGCTCAAGGTTAGCTCCGAATCGCTACATTTTTTACCTGCACAACCCTACTCTTGGTTTTTGCAGAGTAGGAGGGATTTGTGAACGAGCAAAACATTCGGTTCTGGGGGGTGGGCACCATGCGGACTTTTCGGCCGCTTTGGGTGGCGGAAGAACTGGGGTTAACCTACGAACTTGCGCCGATAGGGCCCCGCACCGGCGAGACCCAAACGGAAGAATACACGCGCCTGAATCCGAAGCAGAAAATCCCCTTTATGCAGGATGCTGACTTTGGTTTGTCCGAAAGCGTGGCCATTAGCCGATATTTGATTGCCCGCTACGGTAGCGAGGAAACGTTGCGCACTCCGGTCACCCTAAAAACTCAAGCTAAAGAAGACGAGTGGATTTCCTATGTCTATGGCGAGCTGGACGAAACGACGCTTTACGTCATGCGCCGTCATGGGGACTTAAAGGCGATTTATGGCGAAGCGGAGGCGGCGGTGGAGTCGGCAAAAGTCTATG
>CAZWQK010000139.1:0-5587 GCA_964635835.1 uncultured Pseudomonadales bacterium | reverse complement strand
TATGCTTGAATCCGGTGTGATTGATCCGGCCAAAGTCACGCGCACGGCGCTGCAAGCGGCATCCAGTGTTGCTGGTCTAATGATCACTACGGAAGCTATGGTCAGCGAGCTACCTGCAGAGGACGCACCTGCAGCCGGCGGCATGCCAGGTGGCATGCCTGACATGGGCGGTATGATGTAAAACGCCGAGACGTAGAAAACCCGCAAGTCACCGATTTGCGGGTTTTTTTTCGTCAGTGATTTGCCTCGGCGGTAGGTCGGGCGGTAGGTCGGGCTTCAGCCCGACAAAAAGACGAAGATCCACGCCCGTCGGGCTCCAGCCCGACAAAAAGACGAAGATCCACGCCCGTCGGGCTCCAGCCCGACAACAAGAACGCCGATCCACGCCCCGTCGGGCTAAAGCCCGACCTACGGATTAACGCATCTAACACCTTGGTGGGTCGGGCTTCAGCCCGACACGCACTCAATGGCCAGAGCAAGCTGGTGCCACCGCTACGGTTTAGCTATTCTTTCGCAGTCTTTTCAATCAATGGGTGAGAGAACGTTATGGACATGATGTTTGTCGATCAGTTGGCGCGGTTCGGACACTTTGCATTCGGAATCACGTGGATAGGTCTGTTGTACTACTTCAATTTTGTGCAAACAGAATATTTCAAGGAAGCCGACCCCGACGCCCGAGTGGACGCTTTTTCTAAGCTAGCTCCGCGGGCGCTTTGGTACTTCCGCTGGGGCGCCATGGGTACATTTCTTACCGGTGTTTTACTTCTGGGCTATCGGCACGCCGGCTTAACCGCGGACATTACCGTTGGTGCGCTGCTGGGTACGTTAATGTTCTTGAACGTGTGGCTGATTATCTGGCCAAACCAAAAGATCATTGTTGAGTCTAATCAAGGTGTGCAGGCAGGTAACGAGCCGGATCCTGCCGCAGCGGCGGCGGCGCCAAAGGCCGCGTTAGCGTCTCGCACCAACACGTTGTTCTCTTTGCCCATGCTCTATCTGATGGGATCCAGTGCGCATCTGGCGAGCGGCAGTCTGGTCTCGAGCACAACGGCTGTTTGGATCTGCGTTGCGATCATCGCGGCGCTGGAGCTAAATGCCTTATTCGGCAAGCAAGGGCCACTGACCAGCGTCGCTGGCGTGATCCACTGCAGCTTAGGATTGACCGTTGTCCTAGTGGGTATCCTGAACTTCCTCTAGGTTTAGGGTCCGGCATCAAGAACGCCGATCCATGCCCGTCGGGCTGTAGGTCGGGCTGTAGGTCGGGCTGTAGGTCGGGCTGTAGGTCGGGCTTTAGCCCGACATCAAGAACGCGAATCCATGACCGTCGGGCTAAAGCCCGACCTACGGATCAACGCATCTAACGCCTTTTTTGATGGATAGATGACAGGTGCCCTAGCCTATGTGCGGAGCACTAAACCCTGGGCGCAAAGTTTTTCCAGAATTTCGATGACGCCGCTCGTCAAGTTGGTCTCCCCGATTTTTTCGTACTGTTTTTCCAGAGTGTGGATGTGGTCTTTGGCCGCACAATTCGGCTGTAGCTGAATATTCTCCAAGAGCAAGGCTGCCAGCGGCGTGAGAAGAACAAATTCGCTGCGAATCTGTGGGTTCTGAAAAACGGCTAAAAAGTCGGTACCTGCGGGGCTTCAAGCGGTTGAAAGTCGGGGCCGATTTGGTGAACCGGCCAGCGATAGGCCAAAACATGGGCGGTGGGGTTAAGAAATAACTCATCGCTGAGGGTGATTTGCATTGTGCTCTTGGGGAGCAGCGGAACCTCGGCTATTTGCACATCCAGCTCTACCCACTCGTAGTGGGCGAGTTCCTTGGCGAAAGGGTAGCGACTTAACAGCCAATGCTCGGGTCTGTTCGCGTCCTCTTCCAGCGTGTCGAGATAATCCAAGAACTCGTTAGCGAGCAAGGGGAAGTGCGGTGTTTGGGCTTTGTGGTCGCGGATGAATTCTTGGGTGAGCGCATCCCAGTGTCCATTTTTTTGCGTAATCTCTGCCAGCACAGGGAAATTGCTGGTCAGAAGACTTGGCACATTGCGAAAGACCAGGCTGCCGTAGATACGCATGGGTTCGGCTGGCAGATTGTCGGGGATGGCGGTGGCCGAAGGATTGCGTAAATAGCCGGTAAACTCTGCCTGTATTTCTGCTAGGGTCTTATCCACGGCGACACGCTCAGTTGACTATCTTTATCCGTGGCTGCAGGGCGTTTTTTTCGCCTGCGTCTTTTTGGATCGTCACTATCTGCTGCACTTCTTTCTCTAATTGTGGCAGGCCTGGGATGTTGAAATCCCTTTCTAGCAAAGTCGGAAAGACACCATGAATCTCATGGGTTTTGGCGAGCAGGTCCCACACCGGGCTGATCACGTCGCTGCCGTGGGTGTCGATTAGCAGCTTGTCATGTTCTTTGAAGTGGCCGGCCACGTGGCCATAGGCAATGCGCTCGGTGGGCAGTTGCCGCAAAAAAGCTCAGGGTCATAGCAGTGATTAACGCTATTGACGTAAACGTTGTTGACATCGAGCAGCAGCATCGAGCCGGTCTTTTCAAGAACAGACAGCGGAAAGTCGATCTCGGGCATTTGCTGGCCCGGAGCACAGTAATAGGAGGCATTTTCCAGGGCGATGGGCTGGCCCAGAAAATCCTGCACGCGGTTCATTCGGTTACTGACGTGGCCGATGGCTTCTTCGGTAAAAGGAATAGGCAAAAGGTCATACAGTTGGCCATCGTCAGCGCAGTAGCTTAAATGCTCGCTAAAATATTTGGCCTTGTAGCGCGCTAAAAATTGCCGTGTCTGCGCAACCAGTCTCATGTAAAGGGGCGCTTGTCCGCCCAAGTTCAGCGAGAGTCCGTGGCAAACCATGGGCATTTGCTCGGCGGCCTTCTCGAGTAGCCTGGCAAATCGCCCGCCCATATGAATCCAGTTTTTTGGCGCCACCTCAAAAAAGTTAGTGTTTGAGGGGGCCTCGGCGACGAAATCCTGCAAAAAGACACGGCGCAGACCCAAGCCTGCGCCGTGTAGGTTGCTGTGGGTTCCACTCATGGCAGGTGAGGCTGAACCCAGCGCGCTAGGCGCTGCCGCACTTACCCTCGCCGCATTTGCCTTCGCCGTCGCGAGACTTGCCAGCGAATTGCAGGTAGCCATTTTGTAGGGTAGATGCCCCAGGCAAATTCTCTGTGCCATCAAGGGTATCTGCCTGGGCGATGGATGTTCCTGTCAGCGACGCGGCTAATGCCGCGCTTACCGCAAGGGCAATGGATGTTTTGTTAGGTCGTTTCGACATATCAAAGCCTCGTTTATGCAGTTGTAGGGGGGTCGCATAAGCCGTACTTTTTACCTTCTACCTGCACGCTTTCCGTCTGCGTACGTTCCGTCTGCGCTCTCTTCTTATGCCGGTGTCTTAGTTTCGACGCCCGGCGTATGTGAGTGAGAATGGGTAATTCCAAGTAAGGCCGTTGGTAAGAGCCTACGATTAGCCGTTGGCGCAAAAATCCTCAACCAACAGGCTGTATCATTTTCTGGATCGGTGGTCTTGGTCTGAAATTTGTCCGTGGCTGCTAGTCTGTGGCCGTCATCATTTCTATAATCAGCAGTCCCCTACAAAAAACTGGCTCTGAGATGGATCAGAACAAAGAAGACGCCTTATCGACCGAACAAAACGATCGCTACCGCGGCACGTCATCGCCTCGGCGATCCTCGGGTGGTTCCAGCGGCAGTCTGGGTACCACGGTAGTGATGGCCTTGATGGTGGCGGGACTGGCCGGTGCCGGCTGGTTCATCGTCAATCAGCAGCAAATGTTGCAGGCCGAACAGACGCGTATGAACGAGGCAAGCCAGCGCTTATCTGTGCTTGAGGAGCGCCTGGCAGCTACCGATAACGCCATGAGTCAGGAAGGCCAGGACACCAAGCAACAAATTAATTTGTGGGAGTCTGAGATCAGGAAGTTGTGGGCTATCGCAAACGAGCGTAATCGAGATTGGATCAAGGAAAATCAGGAAAAAGTGAAATCTATTGGGTCTGCCTTGAACGGCATACAGGCCAGTAATAGAGACTTGAAAGCCGCCTTGGGGCGGCATGAAGAAGCGCTGAAACTTCAGCAGCAGCTCATTGATCAAGTAACCAGCCTGGAACTGCAGCTCCAGCAGATGCTGCGCTCCCAGCGCGAGTTGGTAGACAAAACCAATTTAGCCGCCCGGGAGTTGACTGGGTTGCAGGCACAGTTGTCTCCGCAAGTTGCCGAGAATTCAGAAGCGGTGCTGGCCTTCGATAGCTACCGGATAGCGACCAATCGTCGATTGGTGGCGTTGGAGCGCGAGTTAGCCCGGCTGCAGAGCACGGTGGGCCCTGCTGCTGCCGGGCCCGCAGTTACCCCTTAAGATCGTCGGCAAGGTAACGCGTGATCAGGGCGTCTTTTTCCTCCCACAGACCTTGGACCCATCGAGCCACTGAGGCTTTACGCTGAGTATCACTGATATCTTTGCTGCTCAAGTCAGGTATAGCGCAATACCGCGCATCAAAAATCACGCGGCGACATTTACCCTGAAGAAAATCCCAAAACGTGGGTACCCCGTCCGGGTAAATCAAGGTGACGTTGACGAGTCCGTGTAAATGATCGCCCATGCCCTCAAGCATGTAGGTAATACCGCCTGGCTTGGGGTTCAGCAGATGCTTGAAGTCGCCGTTTTGCCGCTGATGTTTCTCGTCGGTGCGGCGGGTTCCTTCGGCGAAGTTTAAAATGCTGGTGGGGTGATTTTTGAACCCGTCACAGGCGCGCAGGACGTTGTTTTTGTCGGCGTTGCGCAGTGCTGGATTTTTTTTGATCTGGTCCCGGCTAACGCGCTTCACGTAAGGAAAACCCAGCACGGACATAGCCAACCCAAGAAAGGGGAGCCAAATCAGTTGCGACTTAGTGAAAAATTTCAGTGGTGGAATGTCGTCAAGTAAATAGGTCTGCAGCAGTAAAATATCAGCCCAAGTCTGGTGATTACACACCACCAGGTACCACTGCTGGGGTAAAAGGCGTTCCCGACCTTGCCAATGAACTTGCGGTTCGATTAGCCCCAGCTTACGAATCATCCAGCGATTGGAGCCAGTCCACCACAAAATGATGCGATCCAATTTCTTGCGCACCAGCCCCTTGCGGCTGGCTGGCGAAAGCAAGAACTCCAGGTACCAAACAAATAAAATGACGCATACAGAAACTGTGGTCAGTGCAATGCTGAGGCTCGCAAAAATACCTTTAAGTAGATGCATAACTGATGAGTCTTCGTCGGATACTCGGTGAGGTGGTGCATGTTGGCATCCTCGCCGTGCCCCATCAACCGTCAGGAAGAGTGATTACCCGGGTTCATTACAGCCCTTGAAGCAGCAGCACGCAGACGCTGCTGATGACGATGACGCCAACAAGATTCAGTACCAGACCCTCACGCACCATTTTCTGAATGGAAAATCTGCCGGTGGCGAAGGTAATTACGTTTGGTGGCGTGGCCACAGGCAGCATAAAGGCGCAGGAAGCGCTCATGGCTGCGGGGATCATAAACAAAGCGGGGTCCGTGCCAGCGCCTATTGCTGCGGCAGCAAGAATC
>CAZWQK010000138.1:0-5606 GCA_964635835.1 uncultured Pseudomonadales bacterium | reverse complement strand
TGCAGGCGGCGGCGTGCCCAGCCTCATTGCGGTAGCCCAAGACGCTACCGGCCAGGCCAAGAACATCGCCTTGTCCTACGCCTCCGCTAACGGCGGTGGCCGTGCCGGCATTATCGAAACCACCTTCCGCGAAGAAACAGAAACGGACCTGTTTGGCGAGCAAGCGGTACTCTGCGGCGGCGCTACGGCGCTGGTTCAGGCCGGCTTCGAAACCCTGGTAGAAGCAGGTTACGCCCCGGAGATGGCCTACTTTGAGTGCCTGCACGAGCTGAAGCTGATTGTCGACTTGCTCTACGAAGGCGGCGTGGCGAACATGTGGTACTCGGTATCCAACACCGCCGAGTACGGTGGCCTAACCCGCGGTTCTCGGGTTGTAACCGAGGACACCAAGGCCGAGATGAAGCGCATATTGACGGAAATTCAAACCGGTAACTTCGCCAAGGAATTCGTGTTAGAGGATCGCTCTGGCGCGCCCAGCATCAAGGCCATGCGCCGTATTACCAGCGAGCATCCTATCGAAGAAGTGGGTGAGCGCCTGCGCAACATGATGCCTTGGATTCAAGCCAACCGGTTGGTTAACAAAGAAATCAACTAAGCGACGGCAACGAACCGGGTATACGGGCCAGTGGTTGCTTTGCGCCATTGGCCAGGACACAGCCAAAAACGGTTTTTTTCTTCGGCGTTAGCTGCCACAGTGTTGGGCATGAAACTTGGAAGACGGTGCAGTAGATGAATAACGACGACAAACCGGCGCTGCAGGTGGTGGGAGATGACCCAGCTACCCAGTCGCCCGAGCCAGCCCAAGAGAGCAGCCAAGCCGAAACCCAGCAGGGCGGCTCAAGGCAAACCGGGGCAACGTCTTCTGTACAGAGCGGGCTTGGACGCCGGGGCGTATTTTTGCTGCCCAATCTTATCACCACCGGGTCATTATTTGCGGGCTTTTACGCCATCGTCACGGCCATGAGCGGCCAGCCCCTCACCGCCTGTATCGCGATTTTTCTTGCCATGATGCTGGACGGCGCTGACGGGCGCATCGCCCGCATGACCGGTACCCAAAGCGCCTTTGGTGCCCAGTACGATAGTCTTTCGGATCTCGTGGCCTTTGGTGTGGCCCCGGCGCTGGTGGCATTTTCCTGGGGTTTGTCTGCCCTTGGTCAAATTGGCTGGGTGGCCGCCTTCGCCTACATGGCCTGTGCGGCACTGCGCCTGGCGCGCTTTAATGTGGACGGTGACGAAGGCTCCTTCACTGGCCTGGCCAGCCCCGCTGCCGCAGGGCTCATCGTTTTTGGCATTTGGGTGGCCCTGGAGCAGGGCATGAGCGAACCACCGCTGTTGGTGGCGCTGGTGTTTGCCGTGCTGACAGTGTCCGCGGCACTGCTCATGGTCAGCAATTACACTTACTTTTCACCCAAGAAAATTAATTTTCGCGAGCGCATACCGTTCGTGACCTTGGTGCTTATTGCCATGGGTTTTGCCGTCGCCATGGTCGATCCGCCCATGGTGATGTTTGGCATGGCCCTGGTTTATGCGGCCTCGGGCCCAGCACAAGGTCTCTGGCGACGCGTGAAGTCGCCCAACTCGGTCAGTGCCAGCGATGTTGATTCCTAAGCCTCCAGCAATCGCCAGCTGGCAGATCACGCCAGAGCAAATCTACCGTGACCGGCGGCGGTTTATGACCGCTGGAGTTCTAGGTGCTGCCGCAGCCGCGCTGCCGCCGGGATTGCAGGCCGGTCTGCAGGCTGACGATAAAGTTACGCCGGAAGATATCGTGACCCGGTACAACAATTTCTATGAGTTCGGCACGGATAAAAGTGATCCAGCCGCCTACGCTCACGAGATGACCACAGACCCCTGGACGGTGATCGTTTCCGGCGAGGCGAACAAAATCGGCGAGTATGCCTTTGAAGACATCATTAAAGGTCTCGATGTTGAAGAGCGCATCTACCGATTTCGCTGCGTAGAAGCCTGGTCTATGGTGGTGCCCTGGATGGGCATTCCCTTAAAGAAAGTGTTGGAACAGTTTGAGCCCAGGGGCAACGCGAAGTTCGTGGAATTCAAAACCCTGTACCGGCCCGGCGAAATGCGCGGTCAGCGGGGTTTTTTCTCCAGTATTGATTGGCCTTATTTGGAAGGGCTGCGGATGGATGAGGCCTACCACCCGTTGACCCTGATGGTAACGGGACTCTACGGCAAAGACCTGCCCAATCAAAATGGCGCGCCCTGGCGGTTAATGGTGCCCTGGAAGTACGGGTTTAAAAGCATCAAGTCCGTCGTCAGCATCCGCTTTACCGAGCGCGAGCCGGTGAATACCTGGAAACAGCTCCAGGCCAGCGAGTACGGCTTCTACGCCAACGTCAATCCAACCGTATCCCACCCACGCTGGAGTCAGGCCTCCGAGCGGCGGCTACCCGGGTCGCTGTTCAGCAGCAACCGCATACCGACGCTGATGTTCAACGGCTACGAAGAAGAGGTGGCCCACCTCTACGCCGGGATGGATCTGCGTAAGTACTACTAGCGGGCAGGCCGGCAAGTGGCAGCGCCCAAATTCCCAATAGCAAGGCTTTTGATAAAAAGGCCCCTGACCAAAAGATCTTTAATAAAACCCGGTGTCGCTATGGCCCTGATGGCGCCGTGGTTTTGGCTTGGCTACCTGATCTACCTGGAAACCGTGCAAAGCGGCACCGGCCTGGGGGCGGACCCCGCCGAGGCCCTGCTGCACTATTTAGGCCAGTGGGCGCTCATTGTCCTGCTCTGCGCGCTCTCCATCACCCCGCTGCAGCGACAGCTGGGCTGGGTTATCTTGATTCCATGTCGCCGTATGGTGGGCCTCTTTGCCTTTGCATTTGTAGCCTGCCATGCCCTGGTTTATGCCGTGTTCTATGTGCAGTTTGACGGCACGTTGCTGCTCCAAGAGGTGGCTCAGCGCCCCTACATTACGTTGGGCATGACCAGTCTTTTGGTACTCACCCCGCTGGCCATCACCTCCACCCGAGGCTGGCAGCGGCGACTTGGCCGGCGCTGGAAAGCCCTGCACCGGTGGGTCTATCCAGCCTTGGCGTTGGCCCTGGCTCACCTGCTGTGGTTAACCAAAGACGGTTACGGCGAGGTGGTGCTTTTCGCGGCGTGGGCCGCCTTATTGGCCGCTGAACGGCTGTATGTCTGGCGCGTTCGGCAACGAAAAACACCCACCTTGCCAGTGGCTTGAGATAGCATGTGGTCAATTGCTTATTACTACCGTGAACCTATGCCGCCATCGGACAACCCAAGCCTATCGCTAAGCAAACGCCAGCATCGCATGCTGCAGGACATGGGTATCGACGTGTTTTTTTCTCGTCAGGCCGTGAGTGAAACGCCGGCTGCGGAGTCTGCAGCGGCTGCTCAGGCAACGGTGTCTGCCGGGCACACCGCCGGGGAGCCGGGCCAGTCCGGGGCAAAACAGGCCTCACCGGCCGCGGCGGCCCGGGCGGCGTTAGCGGCGACAACGCCGGACAGCGCGCCGGCTGCGGATCTCACCACAGCCCCCACACCGCCCCCAAGCACCGACACCACCACCGGAAATTCCGCTGAGGCCGCAATTGCCCTGAGTTTTGTTGCAACCCCTTTGTTGGTCTATGTTGGCGAAGCCCCTCTGTCGGAGCTTGAGCTCCGCTTTTTTCAGGATCTTGCTGGGGCCCTGCACCGAGCTGCTACTGGAGAACCCCTCAAGGCAAAGGCAGGCAACAGCGAATTTCGCTGGCCCATAGTGGAAACGTCAGGAACTCCCGAGCGCGCGGTGGCGGTTTTTTGCGACAAATACCGCCTGTTAAGCCCGGCTACCGCGGTACTGGGTTCAAGCGGCGCACTCAACACCCTGAAGCAGTGGCTCGCAGATGCCCCGGACCATTGGCAGGCCATGGACGGCCTGGCTAAAGCCGCTTCCCACGGCGATATCAAGCGCGCTCTCTGGCACAAGCTGCTGCAGCGCATGCTGGCCACCGGCTAACCTTGGTCACGGTGCAGACCCCAGCCAACACCTCAGCTCAGCTGCGAGCTATGACCGCAGCCGATTTGGACGAGGTTTTGGCCATTGAAGCCGCCAGCTATCCCGATCCCTGGGGCCGCAAAACCTTCGACGATTGTCTGGCAGCCGACGCCAAAGGCTATCGATGCTGTGTCCTGCTGGCCCATGAGCAAATTATTGGGCATGGTGTATTCACGGTGGTTTTGGACGAAGCCGAGCTGCTGAATTTTTGTCTAGCGCCAGAGCGCCGCGGGCAGGCCATGGCGGCAGGCTATCTGGATCAACTGCAAAACCAGATGGTCAGCCACGGCGCCCGGCGGTTATTTCTGGAGGTTCGTCAAAGCAATACCCCAGCCCGGCGGCTTTACAGGTCTGCGGGCCTGCAGGAGGTTGGTGTGCGCAAAGATTATTACCCCGCCCGGCAAGGCCGGGAAAACGCGATTTTAATGGTGAAAGATTTGTCGGGCTAAAGCCCGACCTACAGGCATCACCCCCGTAGGTCGGCCTTCAGGCCGACGTGTTGTTGTCGGGCTAAAGCCCGACCTACAGGCCCGACCTACAGGCCCGGCATACAATCCCGATCTGCGTGACTATGGGGCTGTCGCAGAGATTGAATGTTAGCCGCCTATCTACTTTTGATTGATGAGCCTCAAACACTCCACCTTTCATCTCATTTAAACCTCCTTTTGTCGAAAAAGCCGTGCGTCGGTGTGTGCTCCGTTGAAACTGCCCGACGGGTTAGCAGCACCGACCCATGGTTAAAGCAATCACGATTGCGAAAAACATTAAATTAATTGGGAGGTGACATAATGATTGGAACTAAAAGAAGCTTTGTAAACATTGGCAAAATGCTGTCTTTGTTTATCTGCTTCTTCGCGGCCGGGCAGTCAGCTTGGGCGTCGGAACTTTCTTACACCTATGTAGAGGTGGAGTACATTGCCGATGTGGAGCTGGATTACGGTGATGGGTATAAGTTTGACGGCGACGGTTTTGGGGTTGCAGCTAGCTACGAGTTTAGCGAGAGGTTCTTCGTGTCTGCTAGTTATCACGACGGCAGTGGTGACTTCACTTTAGGTGCCAAGCGTTATTCAACAGATCTTGAAGTGCTTCGGGCGGGATTGGGCATGCACAGCCAAATTTCCGAAACGCTGGACTGGGTTATTTCGGCGGATTACGTGGATTTGGCAACGAAAGTTGGAAGCATATGTGCGGACGACGACGATGTCTATATTATTGAGTTAGGGGTCCGAGGTTTGGCTGCCGACTCTGTTGAGTACAATGTTGCCATTGTTCAATCTGATTCTGATATTGGTGGCTCAGAAACCGGCTTTCGGGTTGGTGGCCGCTATCACTTCGGCGATTCTAACGTGTCCTTGGGTGCGGAATATGTACGTTACTTCTCTGAGTTCGATCTGATCGAGGTTGGTTTGCGTTATCAATTCAATTAGCGTTCGTGCCGCTTGTAGCTTGTAATCAAAAAGGCAGCGTAAGCTGCCTTTTTTGTTGTCAGTGGGTTAGGTCGTGGGTCGGCCTTCAGGCCGACACGTCTTCGTCGGGCTAAAGCCCGACCTACGAGCCCGACCTACGAGCCCGACCTACGAGCCCG
>CAZWQK010000137.1:0-5641 GCA_964635835.1 uncultured Pseudomonadales bacterium | reverse complement strand
GAGCGACTGATTCGTAATCAGTAGGTCCGCGGTTCGATTCCGCGTTCCGGCACCAATCTTTTGCTAGGAATTAATTCGCTTTGAGTCACCACGTCACGGATGAGGCGGCGTTATTTGTCCCAGAGACCTCGGACGTCGGCGCGGCACGAACTTGAAACAAAACTCGCCAACCCTGAACGCCGGGCCGGTGCGGTGAATGCAATGTACGATCGGCAGTTTCAGGGGCATGGCAACAGTCGTCACGGCGCACAAACCACGTCCCCCCAGCATGGCCAACGAGTTTTAACAGACGCAAATCCAGACGGTGGTACAGGGCGAGCCGTGCGCAATTCTTCTCGATGGAGCGATCAACAAACCCAGCTTGCGGCTCGTCACGCCGCACAAAATCAATTTCAAAGCGGCGGCAGGCAAGGCGCCACAGGGCAAAGCTCCGGCAACGGCAATCTTGCTTTCACAGCTGATCTTGGTGGGGGTGTAACCGGCCGTCAGGCCACAAGGCAAGGTTCCGTGAAGAATCCTACCGGGGTGAGCTACTCACCTACGCAAAGAGGCAAGGTGGTTTTGCGAAAAGACGGCAGTTATCTGACGGATTATCCCGAGTAATAGCAATCTTGAGGCGGCCTCGGGCCAGCCGCTAACATCCTGAAGGACGAGCCGGCCAAAGACGCGCTCCATGCAGCTATGCGATGATCACCTGCTGCCAAATGCGCAGCTTGGTTACCAAACCCACGTGACCGCCGCGTTAGAGGTTGGCTCCGGCGCTCGGGAGCAGGTACTGCATCCAGAGGAAGATCCCTTTTCATTCTTCGGACTGCCCAGGCGCCGAATATCATTCTGGCCAGCATGTGGGCCATCTCGGATTTCCGGGCCGACAACGGTGCCACCCTGATTGTGCCTGGCAGCCATACTTGGCCCGCCGATCGGCAAGCGCCGCCCGAGGAAGTGCGCAGTGCCGAAATGCCCGCAGGTTCGGTTTTGTTTTGGGCAGGCGGGCTGCTGCATGGAGCGGGGGCTAACGTTTCCACAGATTGGCGATACGGGGTCATCCTGATCTATTCCCTGGGCTGGGTGCGCCAGGAGGAAAATCAGTATTTGGATTTGCCCCCAGAGCGAATTGCCAGCTGTCTCCCAGCGCCATCGATGGACTAGCCGGACAGCGACCTGACGAGATCCATCATTACCGCGGTGGCGCTGATTGAGCTGCCAATCATGATGGCTCGATCGCCCCATTGGATACCAACGAATAGCCACCCTACGGCGCTAATGACATAGGCGACTTGGCCCTGCATGACTAAGCCAGCGGACATGAGGAATATGCCGCTGACCGACAGCACCGTTGCCATCCATTTTACGTACCAATCCACGGTGCCCACCGGCGTGGTTGACTTCAGATCGTCATTCTCAGCCTGTAGCTCTCGCAGTTCATCCTGCAGTCGCTTCTTCTCCGCAGCCAGTTCGATTGCAAGCTGGCCTGCGCGGCTATGCCGGGCAGGCGGTCCAGCGTAGGGCTCTGAGATGTAAGTAATGTCTGGTTGTAGTTCCGCGTCTCGTGGGCTCATTGACTTGTCCTATCACCAAAATTCAGGGAATCCAGCTCTGGGCTTGGCTATTGCAAAGTGGCGTCATCATCCGCCTTTTTGGGGCCATGTCAAATATTTTTTTCGGATAAAAACTCAATAAAAACAATCGTTTAGAAGGTTTTTAGGGGTCGAAAGGAAGGGTGCATTTGACCTGAATCTTTGCCCCAAAATACTGCCGATATTGCATAGTGTGAAAAAGAAATTTTTGCGTTTGCCCGGTAGCTGGAGAGATCTCGAATGTCTTAGGAATTTGCCGAGCGCGTAAAAAAGCTGGTGCTCAAGTAATTCAGTAGATAAAAGCTGTTAGAAAAGCTGGTTCGGTCAAGCCAGAACTGTTTTGCCAAAGAAACTTTCGTGGTCTAACCATTCAAGCCCTGCATGATCTTCGAGTCGCCAGACAAACAGTGATAGGCTTCGCGGCTGAAAATTGACCTGGAAGCACTATGTCTGTCATGAGTTTGGAAGAGGCGGTAAAAGCTCGCCGCTCGGTTCGTGGTTTTCTTGGCCGTCCGGTGCCCCAAGAGGTGCTGGATAGGGTGTTCGATATTGCTCGTTGGTCGCCCTCAGGCACCAATATGCAGCCCTGGCAGACCTATGTGGCGTCAGGCGATTTGCGGGATTCCTTGCGCAGCCAAATGATGGAGCGAGTGCAGTCGAAAGTCCCTCCTAATCAAGACCACAAAGACCCTAAGGGAACCATTGGGCAGATTTATAAAGACCGTCGGCGGGAGTGTGCCGCGGTTCTGTATCGAGCCATGGACATCTCTTGGGAGGACAAGCCAGCGCGCGCTGCAGCAAGCTTCAGGAATTTTGAGTTATTTGATGCCCCTCACGTAGCCTTTCTCTGCATGGACGAGGGTTTCGGTTTGGGCAGCGCCTGGGATGTCGGGATGTACGCACAAACGTTGATGCTCGCCATGACTGCGAACGGTTTGGCCTCCTGCGCCCAAGGCACCATGGGGCATCACCCGGATTTGGTGCGCGCCGCCTTCGGTCTGGGCCCCGAGGTAAAAGTGCTGTTTGGCATCAGCTTCGGCTACGAGGACACGACCATGCAGGTGAACAACGCCATTACCGCGCGGGCTCCCCTTGAGGACACGGTCACCTTTGCAAGCTAGGCGCAGGCTATCTAAGTAAGTCGTGGGACCGTCAGGGCGGGGCTCGGCGACGAACCTACAGGTTGAGCGGCCACAGCTGGTGGCCCTCAATACACAGGGCCGCAAAGCCGGCTGCGGCCAGGAACGGGCCGAAGGGTAGGGGCTCTTGGGTGCGGCGCTTTTGCCGCGCAACCTGCAGCAACCCGATACATGCCCCGGCCAGTGCAGCAGTGAAAATGATTCCCGGCAACGCCTGCCAGCCCAGCCAAGCGCCCAGTGCCGCCGTAAGTTTAAAGTCGCCATAACCCAAACCCTCTTTGCCCCGAAGCAGCTTAAACAGCCAAAAGATGCACCAAAGGCAGGCATACCCCAACACGGCGCCAATCACCGCGTCTTGGAGGCTGGCAAAGTAACCCAGGACATTACACAGCAGGCCTGTCCAAAGCAGGGGCAGAGTAAGATTGTCCGGCAGTAAAAAGTGGCGTTGATCAATCAGCGCCAGCATCAACAGCATAAGAGACAACAATGTTCCAAGGGCCAGCTCTGTGGACAGATCGAAGCGCAGTGTGAGCAGCACCGCGCCCAAGGCCCCCAGAAATGCGCTCAAGGAATAGTCTTTGCTCCCGTTGCGCTGAACCTGAGCGTGCATTGGCGGTGGTTGCCAAGGCTGATCGGTCGGGGGCGGGCTGTCAGCTGCAATTAGGGTCGCCACCAGTTTGGCCGAGTAACCCCTTGCCGCTGCGGCACCCAGCCCGCCCAGTAGGGCACCAAACAGCGACGCTGGAGCAAGAATAATCAGAGATTGCGGATCAAACATAGCCGCTTAAAGGCCGAAAAGGGTGTTGATTGCGCGGCCACCGACAGCAAACGGTTAGGGCGAGGTGCTGTGTCGCCCCGGGCTTCTGGGCATGGGGTCTCTTGGGACCAAATCTCCAGGCACCGCAAGGCTTCAGCCGCTGGCTCATGTGCCAGTTTTGGGGGTGTGACTATTAGCCTCTTGCTGAGCGGCAGGCTCATCCGCAATGCCCACGTGAAGCATTGGCGAGGCGTCAATGTGTTCGGCGTTCATCATCGAGGCGACTCGCTGCAAAGATGCAACGATCATGGACTTTTCCCATTCCTCAAGCTTCTCGAAGGCCGCGCTAAAGACATCCTGCAGGGGTTTGGGCGCCTGCTCGATCATTGATTCCCCCTCGGGGGTTAACGTTGCGTGTACGACGCGCTTGTCCAAAGTGCTTCGGTGGCGGGCGATTAAGCCGCGCCCCTCCAATCGATCCAAGATGCTGGTCACTGTGGCCTGGCTCAAGCTGATATGGGTAGACAGTCTTGAAATGGCAACCGCGCCCATGTCTTGAATGGCCTGCAGTACCAGTAGCTGGGGCGCCGTCAGGCCAGACTTTTTGCTGAGCTGGCGCGAATACAGGTCGGTGGCGCGTATGATTTTGCGAATAGTGATTAAGACGTCGACTTCTTGGTTCATGAGGATTTGCGGTCCTTGCTGGATGTGGCTGCGAGTAAAATGGCCGGCGATGCTCTGGTTTGTGACAGTTTCTATCGGCGCTATATACGCCTAATTGTGGTGTGGGTCACGACCTGGAAACGCTCCTTTGCTAAGTGAGCAAAGCAATAATCCCAGCAATCCTAGCCGTAATGCTTAGTAATCAAAATAAAATCTCCGAAAGACGAACTAGCATCTTCCGTGAGCTAAATCTTCTATAGCAGGTTTTTCCGCAAAACTGAGCAAACTTCCCCATTTTTGATGTAGACTTTCGGGCTTGACTGGAGGTTAAAGGCAAAAAATATTTTTCGCCTACGAAATATTTGTCCAAAAAGTAAATGCGAGCAGCATCCTCCGGTTTTGAGAAATGGCCCGCATAACCGAGTCATCAGTAAAAGGAGAGTCCGTGAATTTTCAACGAAGCAAGATGAACAAAGCAGTTGTCGCTGCCATTGTATCAATGACCGCAGGGCATGCTGGTGCCGAGCAGGGAGTGATCGAAGAGGTAGTAGTTACCGCGACGAAGAGAGCTGCGAGCACTCAAGACATTCCCGTAACTGTCGAAGCGCTTACAAGTGACAGCATTGAAGACTTTGGAATTGCGAACTTTGAGGACTATCTGATCCAACTGCCGGGTGTGACAGCGGGCGGAAGCGGGCCGGGGCAGAATACGATTTATATACGAGGTATCGCTTCAACTACGCCGAACCTGACAACAGCCGGAGTTGCGGGCATAGCGCCGAATGTAGCCCTCTACTTGGATGAGCAACCCTTGGCTCAGCCAGGCCGAAACTTGGATGTCTATGCGGCTGATTTAAACCGAGTGGAGGTGCTAAAAGGCCCACAGGGTACGCTCTTCGGCGCGAGCTCACAGGCAGGTACGGTGCGGTTGATTACCAACAAGCCGGATTTTTCCGAGACATATGGCCGTCTCACTGTCGATGCTTCCAACACAGCGAAGGGTGAGGGGAGCAACAAATTCGAGTTGATGTATAACCTGCCGATTTCTGACAGGCTTGCCGTCCGCGCCGTCGCCTATCGCGACGATCAAGGCGGATGGGTCGATAACGTTCCAGGGTCGATAACACTGCAAGAAAGCGCGCGGTTTCGAGATGCGGGTTATGTGCGGACGAACGGAGTGCCGGTTTCTGCCGCTCGAGCGGGCTTTAACTCAGCCACGTATATCAATAACGTGCCAGACCAAGTGCAGTACACTGGTGATCGTATTCCATTCGATCCATACGACCCGAATTCCGAGGTGGAGTTCCGTGCGGCTAACAATGCAGCACTAGTGGAGAATGACTTTAACGATACGCTATATACCGGTGGCCGCCTGTCGCTTCGCGCAGAACTGAACGAAGATTGGAGTCTTCTATTGGGTGCCATGACCCAGGAACTTGAGACAGACGGAACGTTTACCGCGGACCCAACGTTGGGTACCGATTCTCCAAGCATTCAGCGATACA
>CAZWQK010000136.1:0-5644 GCA_964635835.1 uncultured Pseudomonadales bacterium | reverse complement strand
GTTCTGGACAAACGACAGCCCCAGAAAACCCATCGCCATAAAGACCGCGCCCAATCCCATGACGTTACGCAGAGGATACTTATCCAGTGCCCGGCCAACATAGGGAGCAGCGATGGCGCCCACGGCGTTCGTTACGGTCAAACCGATGGCCACGCCCAAACGCGAACCGCCAAAATCCTCGGCAATGGCTTTAAAAAACACGCCGTAGGAGTAAAAGAAAAAGCCCACCGCCACAAAATCGATGCAAAACGCGACAAGAACCATTTTCCAGCCGAGGAATGGTTTGGCTTTTGAGGAGAGAGATTGCTGCAAAGGTATGACCAAAACGACGCGAAGACGGAGTTTACCACGCCTGACCACTATCAGCGCTGGTGAATTCGCGTGACCGAAGCGGCCAGCGTTCGGGCTCGGGTTCGGGTTCGGGTTCGGGAAATTCTAGACCAGGGAGATACCGTGGACGTATTGACGGGAGTGGCCTGCCCCTTGGGTTGATCTAAACAACACCGGATAACCCTTGCACCAATCTTCTCCCTCGGCTGTAATCTCTGGCTTGTAGTTACTGGGAGGAATTGGCATGCCGGCACCGTTGGACGATGTGGTTGTACTGGAAATTGATAACTGGATGGCGGCTCCAAGCGCTGGCGCTGTCTTAGCGGATATGGGTGCTCGGGTGATCAAGATCGAGCCCATTACCGGCGATCCCATGCGCGGTATGAGCCGGCCCGTCAAAGGTGAGCGCGTTGCTGAGGCTTTGCAGGACTACGACTTTCAGTTCGATGTGGACAATCGAGGCAAGGAATCTATTGCCGTGGCCTTGGATCAGCCCGAAGGCGCGGCTTTGGTGCGTCAGCTGGCAAAACAAGCCGACATCTTTATGTGCAACCTGCTCACCAAGCGCCAGCAGAAGTTTGGTCTGGATCCTGAGAGCCTGTTCAAGGCGAACCCTAAGCTGGTTCACGCCACCCTCACCGGCTACGGCACCTCGGGCCCTGACGCCTGGCGTCCCGGCTATGACGTCACAGCTTTTTTCGGTCGCTCGGGCTTGTACGACTCCATGCGCGAGGGTGACGGCGGCTTGATGCCAATGGCGCGGCCGGCTCAAGGTGACCACACCACCGGCCTCGCCATGGTGGGGGGCATTTTAGGTGCCCTGCGTCTGGCGGAGAAAACCGGCCAAGGCCAAGTAGTCGAGACCTCTCTTTACGAGGCGGCGGTATGGACCCAGGCAACAGACTACGCGGTCACCGCCGTTGACCACATGCCTATACGTAAGCGCCGTCGGGATGAGATGTTAACCATTACCGGCAATCGTTTTCCCTGCGGCGACGGCAACTGGGTGGTCTTTAACATGCTGCCCGACGCCGCCTATTGGTCTCGGCTGTGCGAGGCCGTTGGTCTGCAAGATTTGATCGAAGACGAGCGTTTTGCCGACTCAAAAGCGCGCTACAAGAACATGGCCGAATTGATCGACATCTTCGACAACACCCTGGCTGCCAAGTCTCGAGACGAATGGGGCAAGATTTTTGATGACGCCAATCTGATCTGGGGACCGGTAATGGGCTTGCACGAGGTACCCCAGGACCCCCACGCCCAAGAAATGGGCATGTTCCCCACCATCGATCACCCGGAGCTGGGTAGCTACAACACCGTGAACATTCCCATGCGTTTTGCTACCGCTGACGTGAAACCCCGCGGGCCAGCGCCGCTTCTGGGCGAAAACAGCGAGCAGGTGCTGCGCGATTTCGGCCTGGAAGAGCGCGATATCACCAAGCTGAAAGACGCCGGCACCATTGCGCAGCGCACGACAAGTTAGTCCAGCACCCCCGGTAAAGTGGACATTGATGCCGTTTTAGCGGCCTGCAAACGCGGCGACCTTAGCGGCGACGAGGCGGCACAAAAAATCCGCAGCCTGTTCTTCACCGATCTGGGCCATACGGTGCTGGATACTGACCGGGCCCGGCGCACCGGCTCCGCCGAGGTGGTCTTTGGCGAAGGTAAAAGCCCGACGCAGATTTCCGACATTATCGGCGCCATGACTCAAGCTGGCACCAATGTTCTGGTTACTCGACTGGATTCGGAGAATTACCAAAAACTCACCGGGCTGCCCGCGACGGCTCAATATCACGCGCCATCGCGGCTGTTGTGGTGGCATAGTGAAGTGCCGCTGCCGTCGACAGACACCGTGGCGGTGGTCAGTGCTGGCACCTCGGATATGAACGTGGCCGAAGAAGCCGCCTTAACCGCAGAATTTTATGGCAACACGGTTCAACGTATTTACGATGTGGGCGTGGCAGGGCTGCATCGCCTGCTGGCTCGCCTGGATGACCTGCGTGCAGCCAAGGTGCTCATCGTGGTCGCTGGTATGGAGGGCGCCCTACCCAGCGTAGTTGGCGGCTTAGTAGACAAGCCAATCATCGCCGTGCCTACCAGCGTAGGCTATGGTGCTGCCCTGAATGGTGTCGCGGCCCTATTGGGCATGATGACCAGCTGCGCTTCCGGGGTCAGCGTGGTCAATATCGACAACGGCTTTGGCGCAGGCTTTTTGGCCAACCGTATCAATAGGCTTTAACCATGACGCCGGAACTGACGGACAAATACCAGCTGCTAAAAGAAATTGTCGGAACCTACGATAGCGTCATTGTGGCCTTTTCCGGTGGCGTGGACAGCTCGCTGGTGGCCTTCGTCGCGGGCCAAGTTCTTGGTGACAAGGCCTTGGCGGTCACGTCGGGCTCCGCCAGCCTGAAGCGCACGGATCTGCAGCTATCGAAAAAGCTCAGCGAGGATTGGGGCATTCGCCACGACATCATCGTCACTGACGAGCTCAACAAGGCCGAGTATCGGGCCAACCCCACCGACCGCTGCTTTCACTGCAAAACGTCTTTGTATGCCGAGCTGGCAGACCTCGCTCAAGCGCAGGGCTACGCACACATTGTTAACGGCACCAATGTCGATGATCTGGGTGACCACCGGCCCGGCCTAGTTGCGGCAGACAATCACGAGGTGAAATCCCCTTTGGTAGAAGCTGGGTTCCGAAAAGCCGACATTCGCGCTCTTGCCGGTGCCCTTGGGCTGGAGAACGCCAATAAACCCCAAGCAGCCTGTCTTTCCAGCCGATTCCCTTATGGCACCGCGATTAATCAGGCGCTGTTGGCTCAAGTTGAAGCCGCTGAGGGCATTCTGGCGACACTGGGCTTTAGCCAGTTTCGCGTGCGTCACCATGGCGAGGTGGCCCGGCTAGAAATTCCGCCGACCGAGTTTGATTTGGCCGTTACCCATCACCAAACTCTGCAGCGCGATATTCAGGCGCTGGGTTATCGCTTTGTGGCGCTGGATCTGGGCGGTTTTCGCTCGGGGTCGCTCAACGAAGGGCTCGCCGCGGACCGCACAACGATCCCAGTTGTCAATATCTACTCAGAGCACTAAGCTTTTGTCCCAGGCCCAGACCTGACCCAGAGCAGAAACCCTTTGCTGTTGACCGACACTTCATTGCCAGCTTCTCGTGGGCTGAACGTGTAGCCCCGCTCCCTCCTGAGAGAGGGCAACCGCACGCTCTTGGGTTGCGTCCGCTAACTTGACACAGACTCCTCACGATCTTGGCCTGCATTCTTGGTTAGAAACATGATCACGCCGAGCATGACGAGCAGGAGAAATGTACCTGCGAGCAGTGAGGCCTCTTCAAGCCTCAATAGTGTGTACAAAATGCCGTACAACGCCACAAGAAGGGCGGCGACCGCCACTGCCGCGCCCACACTGCGCACCGACGCATACACATAGGCGCTAATCATGAACACGATAATTCCTGACGCTCCAAGGTAGGCGAGAAAAAACGGTATATGTTCAGACAGCGACAGCAATGTTAGGAAGAACAAGCTAAGCGCCAATCCAATGATTCCGTACTGCACCAAATGCAAACGGCGCTGAATACCCAGTTCAAAAATTAAGAACATCAAAAAAGTCAGAGCGATGAATAAGATCCCATACTTAACTGCCCTAGTAACTTGCGAGTAAAGTGATATTGGTTCGAACAGCAAAACACCTGCATCAAACTCTTCAACATCAAAATCGTTTTCACCTAACGTCCACAACTGTGGATAACTTCGCGCTAAGTGAGGAACCTCCCACGAGGCTGCAAAACCGGAATCTGTAATGGTGCGCTGCTGTGGCGACACGCTCCCTTGAAAACTGGGATGAGGCCAGTCTGAGCTCATTTCAACAACTGTTGTTTTGCCAAAGGGCTCAAAGAAGAACCCACCACTACCATTAAGTTTCAAATCCAGAGCAAAGTCATACCGGCCTGCTGCAGGATCAATGGCTATAGGGGCATGAAGTCCGCTGCGGATCAGTTTGGTTATCCGTGTTCCGGGAGCAAAATCAATCGACCGCTCATTCCATCGCAACGCTGACGCAGCCTTAATTGCCTGGATATCCGATATTCCCAAAGACAACCAAGCCCTCTGCCAGTGAATCTGATCGATATCACGGGACAGGCTGTTTATATCAGGCAACAGAAAATGCCCGGTGACACCAGCCGCGGCCCTGTAAACCACAGATTCGTAAATGCTGCGCTGCAACCGCTGTTCCTCAAGTTCCAGTTGAACGTCTACGATCTCGGGCAACGCAATCGCTATACGGTTTTCAAACACAATCTTTTCAACACTGCGTTCGTTGCCCTCTCTGTCCGTCACCGTTTCTGTGCGGACGTGTTTTTCAGTATAAGGAATCAGCAACGCGGGCCCTGATAGCCATTGCTTTCGACCCCACGCGCTAGCGATATCGTCTAACACCGACAGATAGAGATCACTTCTCTCAACTACGACGTCGTCCACTCTATCCAACGGGATACCCAGCAATAGTGTCAGCAATGCCACGGCGCCAAAGCGAAAAACCAGCGAGTCACTCCATTGAGTCAGATCCATCGCTCCATCGCCCGCAGACGACCCGTCATACTTCGCCGACAGGAGATTCAATTTGCGCGCCATATAAATCAGAGCAAGCGTTGCTCCTGCCAAAACCGCAAGAAGAAACAGTACACCCAGAATTGAAAAAAATACTTCCACAGTGCTCCCCCGTTTTAGCGAAGTTACTCAAAGCTGCATCTGGCAACACGGATCGGATTTTTAAGCTAGAAGACATCGCCTGAAATGCGAATGATCTTATCGAATTCCAAATTCCTATCCAGGAAATTTCTGCGAACTGATCCTCACAATCGAGGACAAATTGGATTGGAAGCCAGGGCGTAAAATATCGTACAAACGACTTTTAGACCCTCAACAAAATAGATGGGCAGAGGTTCACCCCCTTGGCTGGCCAGTCAATTCACCAACCGGCCTTATGTACTCGGCCCAGGGACTTTTTTCTTCGCAATAGCGTTGAATGCCAGGTGACTAAACGATCCCCACGAGAACCATGGGACAGTAAAGGAACGCCACACATCTCACCTCTTCTCGGTCCGCCATACGGGAAGACTGAGAGCAACCCTTTGTTTATTCAGCCGCTTCGGCCTTGTTCCGCATGTAGCGATTAAGCTGTCGATCCAGACGCGTTGTAGCTGACAGTCGGCCGGGACGAACCCACGGCTGCCAGGGGCTGGGCGCGGCGGCGGCAACCTCGTCACCCATTACGGTCACTCGCTGGATGATGCGCT
>CAZWQK010000135.1:0-5664 GCA_964635835.1 uncultured Pseudomonadales bacterium | reverse complement strand
AGATAGCCAAGATCATTGATCTCCAGGTTTTCATCGTAATGTACATAGCCGAGCTTCAGACTACGGCCCTGACCAAAGTTGCGCTGCAGGTCGGCAAACCCGCCAATGCCGTCCTTGCGGTCATCGGCGCTGGAAAACAAAAACTGTCCGTCCACTTTCCATACCCCGGTGGCGGTGAGGTAGTGATAATCCAGGCCGTGTGCTTGGGTGTCTTGCTCGACGTGTGAGGTAAGAGCTGACAATAAACCCAAGGCGCGGTAATCCCCTTCACTGCTTTTGCTCTCATACAAAAAACGCGCAACGCCGTAATCTGTGCCGCTCTGGGAATACCTTTGGCCAGCAGATGAGTAATCGGTGTCTTTCTCTGCTGCGCCAAGCAATCCATAGCGCAGGGCACCGACAGAGCCAACGGTTTTCAGCGCTGCTGCTAACTCAACCGGCTTTTGCCGCTCGAGATCCGACAGCTCTACGCCCTCTGGCAGATCCGGTGCTCGTCCGATGCCACCGATGCGCCGGGTGTTGAGCAAGGTAGTCGGCGTGCCTTCCTCAGCTCTGGGGGTGGCGGTGAACACTTCGATTCCTTCCTGAAAGAACAGTCTCTTCTCAGGAAAAAAGGTTTCAAAGGCACCTAGATTTACCACAACGTCATCGCTTTCCACAGCACCAAAATCCGGCGTTATCGCCGCGGTTGCCTGAAAGTTAGTGGAGGGCCGCCAGAAAACATCCGCGCCCACACGCTCATCCTCTCGCTGCGCCAGCGTATCAATGGTCATGGAAGCATAGGGAAAGACACTCCACTGCTGTACTGGGTCCACGTCATCGAACAACAGCGGCTGCATGATCGACATAAACAACGGATTGGTTCGGGGCAAAGCCGGCAGCCCCCAGCGTTCGTCTAACGACGCAACCCTGCGCGAGAGGTAAACTTTGATGATGCGGTCGCCCTCGGTCTTAGGCATCGCCATTTGCGACCAGGGCAAAAAGAACTCGGCGCTCCATCCTGTATCGGTGACCGCTGTCCCCGAGTACCACGCCCCATCCCAGTCGCTGCTGAATTGGCGCTCCGGCAGCACGGTGCCATCGGATTGGCTGCCACCAAGAGCAACGTTCATCCAGTAGCCGTAGCGACCCGCTCCAGAGGTATCCAAGGTGATGCCAACGTTGTCCCGGTTCAAATACCGGGGATCTCGACTGGAGAGCCGCCGCACCAGTGTGTCTCTGGGCTGCTCCATATCAATAGCAACATATAGCCCACGACTGGTGTAAAAACCCTTAACCAGTGTTCGATAAGGCGGCTTTGCTAGCGTATCCGGGTCGATGACTGAAAAGCCATCTGCGCCGGGCAGTTGCCGCCAGATGGCCTCGTCAAGCCGTCCATCTACTTTCATATCTGCAGGCTTGCTCTGGCGTCGGGCCAGAGGAATCGGTGAATCCAACGCGAATTCAACCGCGGATAGCTCTGTTGCCCCGACCGCAGCGTTCAAGGCACTCGGCGAGGTTACGATGGATTCAACTGATAAGCTTTGAGGCGTTGAAGAAGCGGAAGCGGCGGGACGGGGCTGGAGGGAGAGTTGCAGTGGATTGGTGGACCTCAGCGGTGGTGCCCGAGCGTCACGCTGGAGCTTGTTTAGCCGATAGCCTGGCGGCGCCGTGTTTGGGGCTTCTGGGAGCGAGTTGTCTGGCGAATCAATGATTTCCGATTCCAGCACTTCACCAAAATCGTAGTCATCATCGGTATCGAGTCCTGTCCCAAAATCCTGATCAACATCCAATGCTTCAGTCTCAATACTGGGCGCGTCTACCATGGAGGCCGTAGCAGTCTGCCAAACCCAGCCAGCACTGATGCCCGCTGCCTCCAGTAATCCTCGCGCATCCTGAGCCTGCTGGGATGTTGCGTAGGGGCCTGCTGCTACCCGAAAGAGATACCCCTTGTTGGTGTTAAGGCCGTGAACCTTGAAAGCCTCGGCGCTTTGACGGTCGGCGGACACCATGGCGGATTCGGCGCCATCACGGTTTTTAAAGCTGGCGATGGCTACCCAATACTCGGCAAAGGCCACGACAGGGGCAAAGGCGGCGGAAAGAAATATGAAAAGGCTAGGGAACTTCATAATTCACCAGATATTCGACCGCGTGGATTCTAACAACTCAGGTACCGATGCGCTAATGTCGGCTTACCCACCAACCAACATGATCATCAAACCAGCGGCTACTGCAGAGCCAATCACACCGGCCACATTGGGCCCCATGGCGTGCATTAACAGATAATTCTGGCCGTTAGCCTCCAGCCCTACTTTGTTTACCACACGAGCCGCCATGGGCACGGCGCTTACCCCCGCCGCGCCAATCAGCGGATTAATGGGTGAGGCCGAGAGACGATTCATAAGCTTAGCCATGAGCACCCCGCTGGCGGTGCCGATCGCAAATGCCAGCATACCCAGAATCAAGATCCCTAGCGTTTCTGCGGTGAGAAAGTTCTCGGCTTGAAGCTTCGAACCAACACCAAGCCCCAGCATGATGGTCACGATATTAATCAGGGCGTTTCGCGTGGTGTCTGCTAACCGATCCACCACCCCACATTCGCGCATTAAATTGCCGAAGCAGAACATTCCTAACAGGGGCGCCGCTGAGGGCAGAAGAAATGCCACAAGCAGCAGTAGCAATAGCGGAAATACAATGCGCTCGAGCTGACTTATCTCACGCAGCTGCACCATCACGATCTTGCGCTCTTCTTCATTGGTCAGAGCCTTCATGATGGGCGGTTGAATGATGGGTACCAAGGCCATGTAAGAGTAGGCGGCAATGGCAATGGCCCCTAACAGCTCGGGGGCCAGCTTGCCCGCAACAAATATTGCCGTAGGCCCGTCAGCACCACCGATAATACCAATAGCAGCCGCTTGGCTCAGGCTGAAGTCCATCCAGCCCAAACTGTTGAGGACCAGGGCACCCAGCAGGGTCGCAAAAATACCGAACTGAGCTGCGGCTCCAAGCAAGAACGTCTTTGGATTTGCCAGCACCGGGCCAAAATCCGTCATCGCGCCCACACCCATGAAAATCAGCAGAGGGAAAGCCCCGGTCTCGATGCCAACAACGTAAATCAGATGCAGAAGCCCCTCACCGGTCGCAATCTCCACTCCCGGGATGTTGCTCATCAGCCCCCCGAAGCCAATGGTGACCAGCAGCAGCGGCTCAAATTTCTTGGCAATGGCCAGATACAGCAGCACTAAGCTGACGATAATCATCGTAAGCTGTCCACCGGTCATCTGAGCCAGACCAGACCCCGCCCAAAGTTGATCAAAAAGTTCCAACTCGGTTCCCCCAAATACTTCTTTTCACCGCCTGATCAGTGGCACTTACTAACCCAGTGTCAGCAGCTCTTGGCCAACCGTTACCGCATCGCCAACCGCCACCGCAACAGAGCCCACGGTGCCTGATGCCCCAGCGCGAACTTCCGTCTCCATTTTCATGGCCTCCAAGATACAGACCACTTGGCCTTCCTCAACTCGGTCGCCCACCGCCACAAGTACTTGATGGATTGTGCCCGCCAAACCCGCTGTTACCGGAATGGATCCTCCACCGGAGACGGGCGCCGAGACTGCAACCGACGCAGCAACAGGGGCAATGGTGGTATCACCGTCGGCTACGACAACCTGATAAGAGTGGCCATCCACAGCAACAGTGTAGTGCCCCAGGGCTCCGCCGCTGGCGACGGCTTGCGCGGTTGACGATGAGCCCTCCACTGCAGGGGCGTCACCTGGCGCGGGCTCGAAGGCGCTCGGGTTGCCGCGATTGGCAAAGAACTTACCCGCAACTTGAGGAAATAACGCGTAAGTAAGCACGTCATCGATTTCCTCGGCATTGGCATCCGGGGCTAGAGCAAAACCCTCCTCCGCCGCCAGGTTACGCAGTGCTTGTGTTTGTTCCTCTATCTCCGGCGTCAGGTGATCGGCGGGTCGGGCCGTGATCAGCTCATCCCCATCCAGAGCCCGAGCCTGCAACGCCGCGTCCACTGGGGCTGGCGTTGCGCCGTACTCACCTCGCAGCACCCCGGCGGATTCGCGGGTAATCGAGGCATAGCGAGTGCCAGCAAGAACGTTAATCACAGCTTGCGTACCAACAATCTGGGAGGTAGGCGTCACCAGAGGAATCATGCCGAGGTCCTCACGCACGCGAGGTATTTCCTCTAGCACTTCGTCCAAGCGCTCAGCCGCATTTTGTTCCTTCAGTTGGCCCTCTAAATTGGTCAACATGCCGCCGGGAACCTGTGCCACCAAAATGCGCGAATCCACGCCTCGAAGCCCGCCTTCGAACTGGGCGTACTTCTTTCTAACGTCACGGAAATAGGCGGCAATTTCCTCGAGCAACAAGATGTCTAGTCCGGTATCTCGCTCTTGCCCCTCTAACATAGCAACCAACGATTCAGTTGCCGAGTGCCCGTAGGTCATGCTCATGGAAGAGATGGCTGTGTCCACGTTGTCGATTCCGGCTTCAATCGCCTTGAGATAGGTGGTGGTGGACATGCCCGTGGTGGCGTGGCACTGCATGTGAATGGGTATGTCCAGACTGGCTTTCAGCCCGCTGACCAGCTCGAAGGCGGTATAAGGCTTAAGCAGGCCGGCCATGTCCTTTATGCATAAACTTTGGGCGCCCATGTCTTCGATTTGCTTGCCCAAATCCAGCCACAGCTCCAAGGTATGCACTGGACTGACGGTGTAAGAAATCGTGCCTTGTGCATGCTTACCCGTGGCTAGTGTCGCGCGAATCGCCGTCTGCAGATTACGCGTGTCGTTCATGGCGTCGAAAATGCGGAACACGTCCACGCCATTCTCCGCTGCTCGCTGGACGAATTTTTCCACCAAATCGTCCGCGTAATGCCGGTAGCCCAGAATATTCTGACCGCGCAGCAACATTTGCTGAGGCGTGTTCGGCATAGCGGCCTTTAGCAGCCGAATGCGCTCCCAAGGGTCCTCACCCAGATAGCGGATACAGGCATCGAAGGTTGCGCCGCCCCAAGACTCTAGGGACCAAAACCCAACTTGGTCTAACTTTGGCGCGATGGGCAGCATATCCTCGATGCGCATGCGCGTGGCGAGCAGGCTTTGATGGGCGTCTCGAAGCACCACATCTGTGATACCTAACTTATTCTCGGTCATTTTTCTTCCAATGATCGGGGCAGCACCAAGGTGTCTTGCCAAGGTGGTAATGCGGTATGCCGAGCGCAGTTCCTCGCATTTTGTTTTGTTGTTGGTCTTACTGTGCTTTGCTTTTGTGTTGTTCTAGGGCGCCAACAATTGCGGCCACGTGAGCTGGGGGTACGGCTTGCACCGAACCTCGCTGAGTCGTGGATTTTTGCCCAGGCTCGATCCTTGCCAGCAGCTGGCTCATGGTGCGGACAGCAAACACGAGCAGGGTTAAAAACACGAAGACTGTGCCCATGCCAACCAACATGAGCTGAAGGCCAGAGGCCACCAAAGGATCGAGTGCTGAATTCATTTTGTCCCCCAAAAGCGCGCAGGGAGAGAATATAACTAAATTTTGAGCTTTAGCGATGGTTGCAATGCAAGAAAAGTCGGCTGGAAAAATCTACCGACGGAAACACCTTGAGAACTGGAGCGTTCTTCCAGATAATGCCGCGCTCTGCACCCGTGGCCAAACTGGATAAGGCAC
>CAZWQK010000134.1:0-5674 GCA_964635835.1 uncultured Pseudomonadales bacterium | reverse complement strand
GGAGGCTTTCGTGGTGCTCAATACGCACCCAAAAATCCTGCCAGCGCTCGTCGTCTCCAAGCGCTGTTTTCAGCCGTCGGCCCGCATCTTCAATGAACATCAGGTTCTTGCCGTTCAAGCGCGCGAATTCCTGCTCGTCCTCACGCTTAACCGCGCTTTGCACCGGCGTCTTAAGGGCGTCCTCTACATGATTAATGAGCTGGGTGATGGGCAGGTCTTCCAGGCTGCTGTCCAGCCGCACCAAGATCTTTGCGGTGCTGCGCTGACTGTGAGGAGTAGCCAAAATACCTTCCTCAGTGCCCAGCCAATCGTTGACCGAATCAATACTGACCTCACCAACCGCGCCGAAGTCTTTCTTAAACTGCTCTTGGATCAACTGGCGAGCCAGGGCCGCAGAGCAAGGACAGGTAGACGAATACTGCACCTCAACGGACAGTTCCAGCGCCACCTCGCCTTTAATCAACGTACCCTTAACCATGACCGGGTAAGAGGCCCAACCCACATTGTCGCTGAGCAAGGCACGACGGCGCACAAAATGATCGAACTCGAACTGAACAAACGCATTAGTGCTCAGATCGTGATGGGACTCTAAAACCGATCCCAGCAGCATCTTCAGCCCAGCCGCTGTTAAGGGCCGGGTTGCCGCATGTTCATCTAACAGCAGATAGAGCCGAGACATGTGAATACCCTTGGCCAACGGGTCCGCCAGGTTCACGTAAACTTGAATGTTGGCGTGCACGTCCTTGCTTTGATCACCATCTTTCACTTTCAACGGCTGATGGACATTGCTCATGCCCACCCAATCTAGGGTTGCTTGGGCTTCAGACAGCGCTCGATTAGCGATGTCGGGCATGTTCGGGACGGAGACCAGCTTTGCTGTACTCATAATAAATCCTGATTGGAGGTTTGAATTCTGAATTCAGGCTACGTAGCGATCAGTCAACGAAATGTGAACAAAACTGCTGCAGATGCCGACTCTTTGGCGACCGATGGGCAATGTCTTTCACCCTCGTGCCCCCAGTTAACCAGTCGCCAAAGCCCCACCAAGACGCGAATTAGAGGTCTTTTGCAAAGCACCTCAGCCCAATGTAGGCCTGATCTGGCTAGAGGGACTGCGCTTCCTCGTCCTGCAGTTCACGAGCTTTTTCTGGCAGCAGTACCGGAATGCCATCGTCAATAGGGTAGGCAAGCCGGCTCGCGGCGCACCAAAGCTCGTTCTTATCCCGCTGCCAGACCAAGGGCGTCTTGGACACTGGGCAAACCAACAATTCCAACAACTTTGAATCCATTTGCTCTGCCTTTAGGTAATAAAGGGGTCTTTTAATACGATGGTTTCGTTGCGATCAGGCCCGGTAGAAATAATGTCGACTGGCGCTCCCACGGCCTGCTCGACTACGCCAATGTAGTCTCTGGCCGCCGCTGGCAAATCTGCCAGGTCGCGGACGCCAAGGGTTGTCTCTTTCCAGCCAGGAACCTCCTCATAAATGGGCGTGACGTCGTCATAAAACTCACTGCCAAAATTTGGCCCGCTGTCCTTAATGCCACCGTCTTCGTATCCAACGCAGATTTTGATGGAGTCGAGGCCATCAAGTACGTCCAGCTTGGTCAGGCAGAGGCCCGAGATACTGTTCACCTGAACGGCTTGGCGCAAAGCAACCGCATCAAACCAGCCGCATCGCCGCGGTCGCCCGGTGGTTGCCCCAAACTCGTGACCGCGTTCCGCTAACCCGGCACCGACATCATCAAACAATTCCGTAGGAAATGGCCCGGATCCGACCCGGGTGGCATAGGCCTTGGTAATACCCAGAACATAATCCAGATAGCGGGGACCAAACCCCGTACCCACGGCGGTACCGCCGGCGGTGGTATTTGACGAGGTCACGTAGGGATAAGTTCCCAAGTCCACGTCGAGCATGGCGCCCTGAGCCCCTTCAAAGAGGATGTTTTTACCTTGCTCTCGAAGGTCGTGGAGCAACGGCACGACGTCCACGGACATGGCCTTCATTTGCTCGGCAATCTCAGCGCACTCGTCGAGGGTTTTCTGAAAGTCTACGGCGGGTTTTTTGTAGTACTGGGTCAGCATGAAATTGTGATATTCCATAACCTCATTCAGACGGTCGGCGAAGGTTTGCCAATAAAACATGTCCCCTAGCCGCAATCCCCGGCGGGCCGCTTTATCTTCGTAAGCCGGTCCAATGCCGCGCCCGGTAGTGCCGATTTTCTTTTTACCGCGCGCCTCTTCTCTGGCCAGATCAAGCTCGACATGGTGCGGCAGAATCAGCGGACAGGCAGGCGAGATCTTCAAGCGCTCGCGCACGGGTACGCCTCTGGCCTCTAGGGTGGTGATTTCTTTCAGCAACTCGTGGGGTTCCAGCACGACGCCATTACCAATAACGCACTGCACGCCCTCGTGCAGAATGCCGGATGGAATGACGTGTAAGACGGTTTTCTCGCCGTTAATAACCAAGGTGTGGCCGGCATTGTGTCCGCCCTGAAACCGCACCACGGCATCCACCTGATCCGTTAGTAGATCAACGATTTTTCCTTTGCCCTCGTCGCCCCACTGGGTACCGATTACTACTACATTGCTACCCATGCTCTTCCTCGACTGTCCGTCATGTTTCTTTTCACCGCCTTGCCTTACTGGCCGCAGAAAACGCCACGCGCACCGCTTTTTCCGCGGTTGATCCGTGTTGCGTCAGTATCCTTTATTTTCAGCTGTTGTTGGAGGGGTTACCTTGCACTTGCCATTGACCTTGATGCCGGGTGATCAGGCCCTGGCAACCTGCTGGAGCCTCTTCCCCGGGAGTAACCGCAACAACTACCCGGTGCCCTTGGTGACGAAGCTCGCGCACAAACACATTGAGCTCCCCTCGCTGATCCTGATGAACGTAGGGGGCAAAGTAGCCATCGAGGGTCACTGCGTCTTTCGGCATCAGCTGTTTTAGGTTCAGATCAAAGCCAGTGGCCGGGCGTCCGCGACCAAATACCTCGCCAACGCCATCGTAGCGACCACCTTGAGCAAGCGCGCTGCCATGCTCCGGGTGATAAACGGCAAACACCGGCCCGTTGTGGTAGCCATAACCGGATAATTCCGAAACGTCGATGCGCACATCAACCTGTGGGTAGCTGTCAGTCACCATGGCTGAAAGCTGCTCTAATTCGCTGAGGGATTCCAGCACCGCGCCAGGAGCACCCTGGAGCAGGGCGCGAGCTGCCGGAAAGATCGCCGCATCGCCCATCAGGTTGGGCAGACCGGTCAACATATTCGCGCTCGTACTCTCGCCCAGAAGCGCTTTGATGTCGCTAGCGCCCTTACGCTGAATGCAGCGGAACAGCTGACTTTGATCGTCTGGGTTGAGGTTGCCCTCTGCGATCAGCTGCGCTACCAAACCACGATAAATTCCCATGTGGCCCAGGAGCAGCACCGGTGCCTGCATACCCGCTGCGTCCAAGGCTTCAAGCATTAGACCAATGACCTCGGCATCAGCAGTGATGTCGTCTGCACCAAAGATTTCAGCGCCTGCCTTGAGCGGTACGCGAGATGTGCCATTGCCTTGAGGATTAGCAAAAACCACTGGGCCTGAGTAACACAGGCGCTGGATGCCATCACTGCGCCGGCTGTGGGCGTCTACACGAACCGCTTGGGAGGTTATGTCTGCGCGTACGCCAAGCTGCCGGCCGCTGGACTGATCCACCACCTTTAACGTTTGCAGATCCAGGTCCTCACCGCTCCCCACCAGCAGGGCGTCCAGATACTCGATTACCGGCGGCTCCAGGTAGTCGTAGCCCCAGCTTACGAATACGTCGAGAACTCGGCGGCGTAATTGCTCAAGCTGCCAGGCTTGGGGCGGCAAGACTTCGTCTACCCCCTTAGGCAGACGCCAATGTGTGCTCATAAATAGCTACCGGTCTACAGGTGACGCCACCGGCAGCTCACTTGGCGCCACCGCTTTCTAGGTACTTAAAGAAGTCGCTATCAGGGTCTAAAACCAACAGATCACTCTTATCTTTAAATACTTCGCCGTAGGCATTGATGCTGCGATAAAAGCCGTAGAATTCTGGATCTTGATTGAATGCTGACGCATAAATCTCTGCTGCTTTGGCATCGCCGTCACCGCGCAGCTGCTCGCTTTCGCGGTAGGCTTCCGCCTCAATCACAACAGCGTCGCGGTCAGCCTTGGCGCGAATCGCTAAGGCTTGTTCTTGGCCTTCGGCGCGGTATTGCTTGGCCTCAATCTCTCGCTCAGAGTTCATGCGCTCGTATACCGTTGTGGAAACTTCCGACGGCAGGTCGATCTTTTTCACGCGGACATCGACCACCTCGAGACCAACGGATTCGCGCATTACCGTGTCCAGATCCTTGCGCAGCTCATTCATGAGCTCATCCCGCTGGCCAGAAATAACCTCGCTCATGTCGCGACGGCTGATCTGGTTACGCAGGCCTTCGTTCACTCGCTCTTGCAACAGTCGTTGGGCCCGGCGTTCGTCGAAGGATGTGCCGGTGTAAAAGCGCTCAATGTCAGCAACCCGCCACTTCACGAAGGAATCTACAATCAGCGGCTTCTTTTCCAAGGTGTAATAGGTTTCACCCTGGGAATCTAAGGTCAGCACTCGGGCGTCGAATTTCTTCACCTCTTGAGCAATGGGCAGCTTGAAGTGCAGTCCCGGTTCAATGTCGGCGTCAATCAGGTTACCGAATTCCAGCAGAATGGCTTTCTCGGTCTCCATCACTCGGTAGGCCGATTGGTTTACCAGGCCCAAGCCGATCAGCAGAAAGGCCACGAGTAAAAAAGTTTTCATAGGCATCGCAATATCTCCTAATGCGGTACGTGTTAACTAAGCGCGCAAACGGCCCGCTTAGTTACCCCGCACGCGGCTATTCGTTGTTCGGCTGGTGGCCAGGTCCCGTCGCAGCTGTTCTAACTCGCGGCGCAGGGTTTGTACTTCAGTACTGGACCCTGTGGCCGCGCTCTGGCCGATTTTATCCAAGGGCAGGTACATCATATTGTTGCCGCCTTTGACATCCACCATTACCTTGCTGGAGTTCTTAAACACGTTCTCCATGGCGTCGATGTACAGCCGGTCGCGAGTCACCTGCTTGGCCTGAGAGTACTCGACCAACAGTTTCTCGAAGCGCTCCGCCTCACCTTCAGACCGGGCGATCACGCGGTCACGGTAACCTTGGGCTTCCTCTAACTGACGCTGAGCGCGACCCCGGGCTTCCGGGACGACCTGCTGCGCGTAAGCGGTGGCCTGGTTAATAAATTTCTGCTGGTCTTCTTTTGCCTTTTGCACGTCGTTAAAGGCGTCCTGTACCTGCACGGGTGGGGCACTGCGATCAATGTTGACCTTGGTTACGTCGATGCCGGCACCGTAGCTGCGCAGGTAGGTTTGCAAACGATCCTGAACCTCAATGGCAATGGCCTCTCGACCATCGGTGATCACCTCGTCCATGGACGCGGAGCCTACAACGTGACGCAGGGCGCTCTCGGTGGCTTGGGCCAAGGAGTCCCGGGGATCGCGCACGTTAACGAGAAAGTTCGGCGCGCTATCAATTACCCACTGCACCGTGAGGCTTACATCAACAATGTTCTCGTCCTCGGTCAGCATCAAAGCCTGGTGACTGTGGGACTGAACCTGGGTCACATTCACAATGTCAACTTGATCGATG